>CBDTYX010000178.1:0-4592 GCA_965364745.1 uncultured Desulfovibrionaceae bacterium
AGGGGGAACCATTAGAGGGGCAGTGCCTCTAATGGTTCCCCCTCTCCGGCGAGCTTGCCGGGATCTGCTACCAGGACATGCGCATGGGCAAGCCTTTGCCCGCGCAGTAGTCCTTGACGTCTTTAATGGTGTACTGGCCGAAGTGGATGATGGAGGCGATGATGGCGGCCGAAGCTTTGCCCTGGTCCAGGGCTTCGTAAACGTGATGCGGACCGCCGGCGCCGCCCGAAGCGATGACCGGAATGGTCACGGCCGTGGAGATGAGTCGGGTGAGATTAAGCTCAAAGCCGTCTTTGGTGCCGTCGGCGTCAATGGAGTTGAGGCACAGTTCCCCGGCGCCCAACTCCTGGCATTTTTCAGCCCAGTTGAGGGCATCCAGGCCCATGGGCGTGCGGCCGCCATTGATGACGATTTCGTAGCCGGACGGGATGGCTTCGCTGATCGGCACCTTGAGCACATCCATGCCCACGACAATGGCCTGGGAGCCGAACTGGCGCGCCCCCTCGCTGATAATGGCCGGATTGCGCACCGCCGCGGAGTTGACCGATACTTTTTCGGCCCCGGCCAGAAGCACGGCGCGCATGTCTTCCACGCTGGAAATGCCGCCGCCCACGGAAAAAGGCACAAAGACCTCGGCGGCCACGCGCTTGACCACATCCAGGAAAATGCCCCGGTTTTCGGCCGAGGCGGTAATGTCGTAAAAAACGATTTCATCGGCCCCGGCTTCGGAATAAACACGGGCGCTCTCCACCGGATCGCCGATGTCTTCGTTGCCCATAAATTTCACGCCCTTGGTCAGGCGACCGTCGCGCACGTCCAGGCAGGGAATGATGCGTTTGCTGAGCATGGTTATTCAGACCTCAAGCAATAGTCGTAAAAATTTTTGAGCAGAGCAAGGCCGGGACGGCCGCTCTTTTCCGGGTGAAACTGCACGGCCCATAAGCCCGGCCGACCGAACACGGAACAGAAGTTCACGCCGTAGTCCGTACGGCCGATGACATATTCTTCGGCCGGAACCGGGTAGTAGCCGTGCACAAAATAAAATTGCGCGCCGGGTTCAATGCCCCGAAACAACAAATGGCCGTCCGAAGCCTCCACGCTGTTCCAGCCCATGTGCGGGATGCGGATGGGATCGCCGCCGTCGGTCCAGGCCGGATCAAAGGCGCGATTATGGCCGGGAATATAGCCCAACGTTGGAGTATTGCCGTTTTCTTCACTATATTCCAAAAGAATCTGGCAGCCCAGGCAAATGCCCAAAATGGGCAGACCGGAGGCCGCGCCTTCAGCCAGAACCAGGTCCATGCCGGTGGCCTGCAAATGGTCCATGGCCTGCCGGGCCGCGCCCACGCCGGGAAAAATCAACCCCCGGGCGCCTTTGGTTTCTTCGGCCGTGGCCGCGATACAACAGGGAATGCTCAAATATTCCAAAGCCCGGCGCACGCTGGTTTGGTTGCCCGCTTTATAATCCAAAATCGCCAACATAGGTTTTATCTCCCAAAAAAAGTCTTTTAGGTTTTATCGGCATGACTGGCAAGTCTTTACATGGTTTAAGCCGCTTAGGCAGACCAGGGCGCGAAATATGGCGGCACCGCCTTTTTAACCGCGCCCGATATGGGCTAAGGAGGGAGAGAGCCCCGGAGAGGGGGAACTATCAGGAGTACTGCCCCTAACGGTTCCCCCTCTCCGGGGCTTGCCAAGTTTATCGCCCGGGATTAAGAAATCTTTTTAATACCCCCCAACCCCCCAAAAATGGAGAAAGACCATGGGACTTATCGGCATTTATAACCACCCGGAAGCGGCGAAAATGGCTTATTTCGGCCTGTACGCCCAACAACACCGCGGCCAGGAAAGCTGCGGCATCCTCACTTGGGATGGAGCCAGACAACTGGACTATCGCGGCCTTGGCCTGGTGCCCGATGTTTTTAACGAGGATATTCTCAACAAGCTGCCCGGACGCATTGCGGTAGGCCATGTGCGCTACGGCAATAAGCGCCAGCAGCTCCTGCGCAACGCCGAGCCCTTTTGCGTGCGCCACGGCGATTTGGATCTGGCTGTGGCTCACAACGGGGCTTTGGTGAACAGCAACGTGTTGCGCCAAAAATTGGAAAATGAAGGCGCCATCTTCCACACCGACACCGACAGCGAACTGATGGTCCACCTGATTATTTTGCATCTGGGCAAGCATGATCTGGTGGAGGCTGTGCGCCGGGCCTGCCTGGAAGTGGAAGGCGCTTACTGTTTTCTGATCCTGGCCAACGACACGCTCATTGCCGCGCGCGACCCCTACGGCGTGCGGCCTTTAAGCTTGGGCAAAACCGGAGACACTCTGGTCATTGCTTCGGAAACCTGCGCCCTGGACCTTCTGGATGCCGGAGACCTCGGCACCATTGAGCCCGGCGAAATGTTGATCATCGACAAAAACGGCATAAGTCGAGAATCTTTAGGCATTACTGCCCCGCGCCGCCACTGCATTTTCGAGCTGGTCTACTTTGCAAGGCCCGATTCCATAGTTTTTGACGAGGAAGTTTATTCCTGCCGCAAGCGCATGGGCAATCAAATGAGCATTGAATCCACGCCCGATGCGGACTTTGTGCTGCCTTTCCCGGATTCGGGCGTCTATTGCGCTTTGGGCTTTGCCCAGCAAAGCGGCCTGCCCTACGAACACGCCATTATCCGCAACCACTACGTGGGCCGCACTTTCATTCAACCCACTCAGGAAATGCGCAACTTCGGCGTGCGCGTGAAGCTCAACCCCGTGCGCGGCTTTTTGCGCAACAAACGCGTTATCCTGGCCGACGACTCCATTGTGCGCGGCACCACCATCCGCACCCGGGCGAGGCATTTGCGCGAGCTGGGCGTCAAAGAAGTCCACTTCCGAGTCTCATCGCCGCCGGTGACCCACCCCTGCTTTTACGGCGTGGACTTCCCCTCGCGCAAAGAGCTTATTGCTTCCAGCCAAGGCAAAGATGAAATTGAAAAGTTTATCGGCCTGGACAGTCTGGAATACTTAAGCATTGAAGGGTTGCGCAAGACAGTTTCCCATCCGGATAACTTTTGCTACGCCTGCTTTACCGGCGAATATCCCATTCGCTGCCCCGGCTGCGAACCTGATGACGACAGCAATGACGAAGAATAAGAAATCGATATTCGGTCGATAGCTTATCGATAACAATCTAAACTTGTGCGGCCCGTTTCCTGTTGATCCGGGCCGCCTTTTAAAAAATTATGAGCAAAAACTGGATCCCCGCCGGGCGTGAAGTTTTGGACATTGAAATAGAAGGGCTTGCGACTGTGCGCGACGCCATGGACGAGGCCTTTAACAGGGCGGTGACCGCCCTGGCCGGCTGCACTGGCCGCATCGCCGTATGCGGGCTGGGCAAGTCCGGTCTGGTTGGCCGCAAACTGGCCGCCACCTTTTCATCCACCGGCACGGCCGCCTTTTTTCTGCACCCGGTGGAAGGAGCGCACGGCGATTTGGGCGCCTTGCGCGCCGAAGACGTTATTCTGGCCATTTCTTACTCCGGGGAGACCCTGGAGCTCAACGCTCTGTTGCCGGCCATGCGGGACATGGGCTGCCTGATCATCGCCCTGACCGGGAATCCGAACTCCACCCTGGCTGAAAATGCGGATATTTTTTTAAACTGCCATGTGCCCCGTGAAGCCTGCGCCATGAATCTGGCGCCCACAGCCAGCACCACGGCCACCCTGGCCGTGGGCGATGCCCTGGCCGTGTGTCTGTCCGAAAGCAAGGCCTTCAGCGAATCGGATTTTCTTAAAGTCCATCCCGGCGGGTCCCTGGGCCAGCGCCTGCGTCTGCGCGTTGAAGAACTCATGCACCAGGCCGCCATTCCCACGGCCGAATCCGAGGCCACCATTGGCGAAGCATTGCGTATTCTCGATTCCGGAGGCTTCGGCGCTGTAATCATCACCGATGACGAAAAGCGCCTGCAGGGCATCCTCACCGACGGCGACGTGCGCCGGGCCGCTTGCCGGGGACGTTTGAGGCTTGAGCTGCCCGTGTCCGGCATTATGACCGTTAACCCCAAATGCGGCCTGATCGGCCAATCTTCAGCCGAGCTCCTGGACATTATGGAAAATAAGGCCATTACCGTGCTGCCTGTGGTCGACGCCCAAGGCCGCGTGGCCGGCATCATCCACCTGCACGATCTTTTGGGTAAAGGCGGCCTAAAGTTTGCGTAAGCACGGAGAATTCCGGGAGAAGGGAACCCTCTCCTCTCCTGAACCCTTACTGAAAAGTAAGGCAAGTTCAAAATAAAAAACAATCCCCATAGTTTATGGCTATGAGGGTTGTTTTTTTATAGTCCGCGACTTTTTAACGTTTACACTCGTCCCAGATTGTAGGCATAGGCCTTGTGTCCGCGTCCGGCGTTGTAGTTAAGCACGTCGCCATAGTCTTCAGCCTGAAATTTAAGCATCAGGTCCGTGGAGAGGCGAACGTTGACTGCAGTGCGTACTCTGGATAGATCCGCCGCCAAATTTTCAGTCACATCCGCCGCGCGTTGCGTTTCCGTCCGGGAAATCGGCTTTCCGGGCGGAGGCGCGTTCTTTCCTCCGGTCTGCTTTCTATCGGC
>CBDTYX010000179.1:0-4572 GCA_965364745.1 uncultured Desulfovibrionaceae bacterium
TTCCAGCCTGGGGGGCGTTGCGCCCCCCAGGGCCATACAGATTCGTTTTTGGGTTTCGGATTTGATTGGGGGTTATTTTCGCAAACCAGGCGGTTTGATTTTCTTTATATCATTATTCCAAAGCGGCCAGAACGGCTCGCACGCGTTGCGCATAAGTGTGTTCGGCTGTGATCAGAGTCCGCCAATCGTGCTTGAGGCTGCGCAACTGTCCGGGGGAGCTTAAGAGGTCGGCGGCCAGGCCGGGAATGTCGTCCGGCTTTTTAAATCGAAAGGGCCGCATCAACTCCGGCGGGAAGATGCTGAGCCCGGGGCTGTCGTCGAAAATCTGGGCAGAGCCGGCCGCCCAGACGTCGAAATGGCGCTGGTTCAGTCCGGCGGGCAAAAGCAGGCTGGTGACGTTGAGCACCAGTGTCGCCTGCCCGTACAGGGCCGGCAGTTCGGTGTAGTAATCCACGGCGCCGCGCAGGTCCAGGTTCGCGGGTGGAATATCGGCAAGCTCATCAGCCCAGGCCGCGTCTCCGAAAATAGTAATCCCCGGCGCATTCGGGTTTTCAAGTCCGGGTATGGCGGCGCGTACGCACAGCGTCCGGCGGCGGCGGGCGCATTCCTCGGCGGCCAACCCCGCCTGCCGCGCTTCCTGTCCCGGCCATAACCGCGATATGCCCAAAGTCTTTGTCCAGCGCAGAAAGTCCGGACGCTCTCCGGACGCAAGTCCGCGCAGGGCCCCATCCAGAAGCGGTTGCGACAGGTGCTGGGCCGCGAAAAATTTGTCCCGGCCGGGAAAGGCCGTGCGGCCTATAAACGCCAGCGGGGCAAGGCCGCGCAAATGCGCCGCCAGGAACGTGTTCACGCTGTTCGGCCTTACGGCGAACAATTCAGGGCAGGCGGCCAGCGGCAGGTGCACAGCTTTTTGGGCGCCGTGCTCTTTAAGGCCGGGCAAGAAGGAGGCGTCGGTGACAAACAGGGGCAGATCCCGCCAATACGGCGCGCGTAGACCGGAAAGCAGGTGCCAGGGGTTGTCCACGCACCATGCGGCCACAGTAATATCTCTGGCCCGCAAATAGTGATAAACCGCGCCAAAAGGGTCCAGTCCCTTGAAGTTGACGCTGAAGAACAAATCGGTCAAGGCCTCTTCCGGGGGAACGGGCGCGCCCGGGCGCGCCGCGCTTTCTTCCGGGCTGGCGGCCGCCGGATCCCAGGTTTTGACTTTAAGCCCCGCGTCGGCAAAAGCCAGGCGCAGTTCCCGCTGTAAAAGATCCTGCTCGGAACCGGCCAAAGTCACGCTGCGGATAGAGCTTTTTTTGCGCGGCATATGCGACGACGCGGGCGGAGTTTGCCCCCATTGCGCCTGGGCGGCCCACACTGCGCCGAACAGCGGCCCGAAAAAAGAAGGAAACAAGCGTAAGCCCGGCAGATAAAGCAAAAAAGTGACGGATGTGCCCCGGGCCTGGCCTTTAATGAACGTTTCCGCCGCAAGGCGGTCCAAATCCCGCCACTGCTCAGGCAGCGTTTGCGTTCGGCGCGCGTCCATCTGGCGGGCAAAGTCAGGGCAGTCCACGTAGGCCACAGATAGCGGGGCGGGGCGTTCTTTCGCCAGGCGGCCGACCAGGCTTACCGGCACGGCCGCATCCGGCCCCAGGCCTATGAAGAGAATTTGCGGGCCGCGTCCGATGGCTTGAAATGTTTCCGGACCCGAAGGCGGGGTCTGCCGCTGTCCCAACTCGTTGAGCAGGGCGGGGCGGCGGGGCGTTTGCGGCTGGGAAGGGGCATCATGCATAGGGTTCTTGGCCTTTCATTTGCTTTGCGTTATAACATGCGGCAGCGGGGCGCGCAACGCGGGGCATTTATGATGTTGGCGCATGACGGCGAAAGCAGGTTGCCGCTTACGCCTTTGCCGCGAGCGGCGCTGTGCTTCGTAAGCATGCCGCCGGAGCATTTGTCGAATATATTATTTCAAGCGTGAAATGCTCTAAGCGCGGAAAAACCATTACAGGCGGTTTATGAAGGAATATCAGGATCATTATTTTCACAAGGCCAAGCAGGAGCAGTATCCGGCGCGTTCGGTGTATAAGCTCAAGGAAATGGACGCCAAATACAAACTGTTTAAGCCTGGTATGGCCGTGCTGGACCTTGGCGCGTCGCCCGGCTCCTGGAGCCTGGGCGCGGCTGAAAGAATCGGCTCCAAGGGCCGTATTTTAGGGGCTGATCTTTTGCCCGTGCGCATTACTTTTCCGCCCCAGGTCACGTTTATGCAGGAGGACGTGTTTGACCGCTCTCCGGCTTTTGAGGCCGCCCTGGCGGAAATTGCCCCCTTTGATTTGGTCATGAGCGACATGGCCCCCAACACCACCGGCGTTAAGTTCACGGACCAGTGCCGTTCACTTGAGCTGTGCGAGGAAGCCCTGGCCGTGGCCGAGCTGTATTTAAAGCCGGGCGGGGCCTTTATCGTTAAAATTTTCATGGGCCCGGACGCCCAGAATTTTCAACTGCATTTGCGTACCCGGTTTGCCAAGGTGCATGTGTTCAAGCCCAAAAGTTCCCGCAGCGAAAGCAAGGAAATTTTTTACGTGGCCCTTGGCTTTAAGGGACACGCTGCGGACCTGGAAAATAAAACGCCCGGCCGGGCTCAAAACTGAGAAATTCTAAGACTGGCCGTCAATTTGCGTCTTTATCGATATGGGGTAGTTAATTTTTTAAACCTTGTTTACTTAGGGCAAAATGGCGTATAGTATTAGTATTACATCGGCATATTGCTGTTTAAGCTTTTGAAAAGCAGGGCGAACAGCTGGAAATAAAAACCGGCACTGGAAAAAACGCGCTTGCGAAGCCCAGCTTCGCGATAAAATGATTTTTAGCCAAGGGTGATTGATGAGCGCGGAACACTTGCTTCCTTTGTTTAAAAGCCTGGGCGACCCTATTGCCATTGTGGACGCATGCGATTGCGAACTGCTTTGGGGATCTCTGATTTTTAACAGTCAAATTTTCGATTCAGCCTCTGCTGCGGGCTGCGCCGAACTTACGCGATTTTTGCTCGCCTCTCCCGAGGTGCGAGCCCTTATGCGCAAGGCCGTTACCGGCATAGCCGCGGACTTGGAACCTTTAGTCGTGCCCGCGGATATTTTAAACTGGAAAGGCGCTCTGCATCTTTCTTTTGTGTACTGGGAGCTAAGGCCCGCCCTGGCTGTGGTTTTTCGCGGCGAAAGCACTTTTTACGCCCAGGAGCAAGAGTTGCGCCGCCGCGATGCCCTGCGCCTGCTTTCCTCTTCCGAGGTCATTACCAGCGGCAATTTCGACGAGGCCGGCAAGCTGATTTCCAAAGTGGCGGCCGAGACTTTAAATGCCGTGCGCGTGGGCATCTGGAAGCTGGAGCAGGATCAGCTGCGCAATTTGATAATTTACGACCGGCGCGATAATTCCTTCTACATCGCGGAGCCGTTCGGGCTGGATATTTACCCCAAATACGTGTCCATGCTGCATAGCGAACGCAATATCATCATCACTGATACCGCCATGGACACCATTTTGCCCGATATCGCCGCCAACTTCGACAACGCCGGCATCCGCGCTTTGCTCGACTGCCCCATTCGTCTGGGCGGCCGCCTGGCTGGCGTGGTCTGCATTGAGCATGCCGGATCTCCCCGGCACTGGAGCCAGGAAGAGCAGGCCTTTGGAGCGTCCATTGCCGACTTTGTGGTCATCGCCCTGGAGTCAAACCGGGTGTATGAATCAGAGCGGCGCATGACCACGCTCATTTCCAACCTGCCCGGCACGGCGTTTCGCTGCCGCAACGACTTTCCCGTGTTTGAAATGGAATATATGTCCGAGGGTTGTCTGGAAATGACCGGCTACCCGCCGGAAGACCTTATCCACAACAAGAGGATCTGCTTCTTCGACATCGTGCATCCCGACGATTTGCCCGCCCTTAAAGAGGATAATATAGAAACTCTGCTGGTGGACAAGCCCCTGGACACGGTGTTTCGCATTATCCACAAATCCGGCGAGATACGCTGGATCTGGGAACGCAGCCGCGTGGTGGAGGTGGACCCGGACAACCCGGCCTTCAGCATTGTGGAAGGCTTTTTTTCAGACATCACCGACCGGCGCAGGCTGCAGGAGGCCGAGGCGTCGAGTAAGGCCAAAAGCGAATTTTTGGCCAACATGAGCCACGAAATCCGCACGCCCATGAACGGGGTCATCGGTCTGACTTCGTTGCTTTTGGGCACCTCGCTCACCCCGGTGCAGCGCAAATATACGGAAACCATCAAGCACAGCGCCGATGCCCTTTTGCAGGTCATTGACGATATTCTGGACTTCTCGAAAATTGACGCCGACCAGATCAGTCTGGAGTCCATTGATTTTTCGCCGCGTAAAATTCTGGAAGAGTCGGCGGAGCTGGTAGTGCTGCGCGCCCATGAAAAAGGCCTTGAGGTCTCTTTGCTGGTGGATCCGGATGTGCCGGATCTGCTTAACGGCGACCCCGGCCGCGTGCGCCAGGTTCTGGTCAATTTGCTGTCCAATGCCATTAAATTCACTTTTGCCGGCGAAATTGTCATCCGCTGCGGCTGTCTGCCC
>CBDTYX010000180.1:0-4561 GCA_965364745.1 uncultured Desulfovibrionaceae bacterium
AAAATTCGCCAGGCCATTCGGGAGCGGCAAAAAATAGAAGAAGCCGCCGACAATCGCGGCTCCAAGGAAGCGCTGCAGAAAGAAGCCATGTATAAAGACGCGGCCAAGGCCAAGGCTGACGGCATGGCCCCGCTGCCGATCAAAGGCAAAGACGCGGACGGCGTGCACGATTACGCCCAGAGCGTGGCCCAGAAAGCCGCTGACGCGGCCAAAGAGGCCGCCATGCAGAATAACGGCCAAGCCAAGGCTCAGGGGCAGAACGCCCACGAGTTTGCGGATCAGAACTTTGATTCCAGACAGCAGCATGGACGGCAAAACCAGAGCGGCGCCGGCAAAGGCCAGGCCGAAACCGGACTATTGACCAACCGCGCTTCCGACAAGCAAGCGGCTTCTCCCTCTGCGGAAAGCCTCACGGCCAGAACCGACTTCGCCGTGCAGATGAACTTCGCCCAGACCGCCCAGCATACGGCCGCCGAAGCCAGACAGAATGCCGCCTTTGCCCAGCAGGTTTTCCAGCAAGTGGAAACCGGCCTGCTGCGCAGCCTGGCCGACGGCACCAAGCAGCTCAACATTCAGTTGACTCCGGAAAACTTGGGCACAGTCACCGTGCTGCTGTCCATGAAAAATAAAGAGCTGACCGCCATTATCCGCCCGGAAAACCCCGAAGCTGCCAAGGCCATTGAAGACCAATTGCATACTCTGCGCCTGACCCTGGAACAGCAAGGCCTTAAGGTTGAGCGCCTGGAAGTGCGGCAGCAATTGCAGGACAGCACCTCTCAAGCCTGGCAGGGCTTTGATCAGAACCAGGGCCAGGGAGCGCAGCACAAGAGCAAAGAAGAGCAGTTGGCCGACCTGTTCCGGGGCCGCCCGCTCAACCTGGAAGAAGACCTCGATGACCCGGCCGCCATGCCGCCTACCCTGGGCGAGCACAGCGCGGGCTTGGATATAATTGCTTAATGAATCCGATACGGATGGAGAAATAATATGGATCTCACCGCAGCCAACCCCTATATTTTCGGCAGAGCTGAAAGCGAATTCGGCCAGGCGGCCACCATCAAGAAAGACCTGGATAAGCTGGACTTTTTGAACCTGCTGGTCACCCAACTGCAGCACCAGGATCCCCTTGACCCCATGGACGACAAGGAATTTGTGGCCCAACTCGCCCAGTTCAGCAGCCTCGAACAGCTGACCAACATCTCCTCGGGCATCGACGGCCTCTCTTCGGCCATGTCCAGGCAGGAACTGATCAACACCGCCACTTACATCGGCAAGGACATTACCGCCGACGGGTACTCCATCAGCAAGGAAAAGGGCAAGATCAGCGATCTGTACTACGAATTCGACGAAGAAGTGGCCAGCGCCCAGATCAACATTCTGGACGAGAACAACAACATTGTTCGCACCGAGTCCCTTGGCGCCATGGGCGCCGGACGCCGCACCTATTCCTGGGACGGCAAGGACTACAAGGGCAACGATGTGGTGGACGGCATATACAACGTCTACATCGTGGCCGAAGGCACCAGCGGCAACACTGTGCTGGCCAACACCGAAGTCAGCGGCACGGTTACCGCCATTCAGCATACCGGCGGCGTTACCTGGCTGTCTTTGGGCGACGGCCGCATGGTCAACTTCAGCAACGTGAAGTACGTGGTCAACCCTGAACTCACCAGCAAAACCGACAGCAGCAGTAGCAGCAGCGACGGTTGATTACAGGAACAAATAAACAAGCAAGGGTCGGACTCAAGCCCCGGCCTTTAAACAAAAGAAGCATAACTTAAGGAGAATTATCATGACCGTTACATCCAGCATGTGGACCGGCGTTTCCGGCTTACTGGCCCATGGCGAAAGAATGAGCGTGGTGGGCAACAACATCGCCAACGTGAACACCGTGGGCTTCAAAGGCCAGCGCATGGACTTCGAAGATTACGTCTACCAATACGTGGCCAGCGCCACCGGAAACTCCCATGTGGGCCGCGGCGTGGCTGTGGGCGCGGTGTATACCGACTTTTCACAAAGCTCGTTTGAAAACAGTAACGAAGCCACGGACCTTGGTATTTCCGGTAAGGGCTTCTTCCAGGTGCGCAAGACGGATACCGACCAGAAATATTACACCCGGGCCGGCAACTTCCGCTTCAACAAAGACGGTTACCTGGTCGACCCGCACGGCTATGCTCTGCAGGGGTGGGAAATTGAAACCAAAAAGCCCACTCCGGCCACTGCGGGCTCTATCACCACTCCCGGCAACACCTCGGCTATTAAAGGCACAGGCGTGCCCAAAGACATCCGGTTGGAGACTTTCACCTGCGACCCCAAGCACACCAACAGTATGACCATATACAACCAGTTGTCCAGCCAGGCCAATGACAACACCACGGACCCCACCGACCCCTTCTTTGCGTTGCTCAAGACGTGGGACGGCAGCGATCCTGAAAACATCGTGCCCCTCGGCGAAAATGCCTACTCTTACCAGACCAGCATTGTGGTCTATGACGAAGGCGGCACCAAACATGAGCTTACCGTTTACTTCGACCCGGTTTATGAAACCAATGACACCACTAACCCTATCACCAACTGGGATTTAAGCGAACGGCAATATGAATTCGTGGTTACCATGAAGCCGGAAGAAGACCTTCGCACTTTCGGCACGGACAACCAGCCTGTTGCCGCATCCTCGCGCGGTCTCTTAATGACCGGCACCCTCACTTTCAACACCGACGGCACCATGAAAGACATGAGCGCTTATGTGCCGGCCAACCCCGGCGGCGCGGTGGGCACCCCAATGAACCTGCACGATCCGAGCGTCTGGACTCTTGCTCCCATTTCCAGCAACGGCTACCCCATGATGACCCCCAACTTCTCGGGCATCCTCGGCGAAAGCACGCCGTTCCAGGTAGGCAACACCACTGTTAACCCGAATGTGCTGCCCAAGACCATTGAATTCAACATGGGCATGCGTACCACCGGCACCACTTGGGATCAGCCTTTCGGAACCAGAGCCAACGCTGTGGGGCTTAACCAAAACAATATGGTCGGCTTCGGCGCGCAGGGCAAGCGCAACCCGCAGGCCACCACCAACTATGGCGAGCAGTCGGCCACGCCCACGCCTCCCTCCCAGGACGGCTACACTTACGGTTTCCTCAGCCGAGTGACCGTGGACCGCGACGGGGTGTTGCACGGGGTGTACTCCAACGGCCAAACTCTGGATCTGTACCAGATCACCCTGTATGACTTCATGTCCCCGCAAGGCTTGTACCATGAAGGCGGCAACCTCTACTCCGAAACCCGTGACTCCGGCGAGCCTTCCACCGGCCCGGCCAACAGCAACGGCTTCGGCCAGGTCTGGTCCAACTCCCTGGAAATCTCCAACGTGGACCTGGCCCGCGAATTCGTGAACATGATCACCACGCAGCGCGGCTTCCAGGCCAACAGCAAAACCATCACCACGGTGGACACCATGCTCGAAACAGTGATCTCCATGAAACGGTAATTAGGTTAATTCCAAAGACATATGCTTCTTGCTTGAACCGGGAGGGGCCCAACGGCCCCTCCCGGATTTGCGCGTTTATGGCCGGAAATATTTTCCGCTCTGCCCGGCCGCGTTTGAGGCCCCAATAAAACTATTGCGCTAACGGCTAATTAACGTAATATATAGATATCTTAATTTTATTTGATAAAAATTTTCTGTCGCCATCTGCTTACATTTGCATAACGTCTGAAACTGCAAGGGAGGCTGGACGTGGCGGTATATTTCAATCTGATTCAGCGACTGGCCCGCAAAAATAGTCTCAAACGCATGAGCAGCGCCGCCTACCCCTGGCCTACCGGCGAAGAAATGGTCCGCCCGGACCTGCTAAGCAGTTACCAGCTCAAAAAACACGGTAAACTTTTAGCGGAAGAGCACCGCAACACCGGCCCCGGCGCCCCCCACCTGCTGCTTGAACGCCTTAAAGAAAACGAAGACATTTTGCGCGACGTGCGCGAGCTCCTGCTTGAAGCCGTGACCGAGAATCGCAATATCACCCCGGCCGGGGAATGGCTGCTGGATAACTTCTACCTGGTTATCGAACAAATCCGCACCACCCAAAAACATTTGCCGGAAAAATACGGACAGCAATTGCCCTGCCTGTTAAGCGGTCCCTTCAAAGGCCTGCCCCGCGTCTTCGCCATTGCCAGGGAAATGGTCACCCGGGCCGACGGCCGGGTGGACTCTGAAAGCTTAAGCGGCTTCATCGGCGCTTACCAATCAGTCACCAATCTGGCCCTGGGCGAAATATGGGCTATTCCCATTATGCTGCGTCTGGCGCTTATTGAAAACCTGCGCCAGGAAGGCGAATATCTGCAAGTGGCCCAGCGCGACCGCATGACCGCCGACAGATGGGCCGACAAACTCATTGAAATCAACGAAAAAGACCCCAAAAGCCTTATCCTGACCATGGCCGATATGGTCAGGGCTGAGCCGCCCTTAAGCACTTCCTTTGTCTCGGAGTTTTCCAGCCGCATCAAAGGTCAGAATATCAACATCACCATTCCCATGGCCTGGGTGGAGCAACGCCTGACTGAA
>CBDTYX010000181.1:0-4540 GCA_965364745.1 uncultured Desulfovibrionaceae bacterium
CCCTTTTGCAAAAGGGGTTTTCCCCCTTCCCCCAAGGCCCCCATCTCCCTTTCCCTAAAACTTTTAATTGGGGCGAGAGGGACATTACACAGTTTACTTCATTTGAAAGCGCCCGCCAATGCGGGCTACGGAAAGGTAGGGGGCCGGGGAGGGAGAACCATAAGGGACAGGCCCTTTGAGGTTTTTCCTCCCCGGCGCCGTTCAGCTTCAGCTTATTTTACCGGTTCCAGGTCGCCGGGCTTCCAGGTTTGGTCGAAGAACGCCTTTTCCGGACCATACAGGCGCAGGATGACAAAAAAGCCTTTGCCCGGCACGGTGCGGATCCAGTTTTTGTCCTTGCCCGGAGATTCCGGACCGAAGTAGACTTTCGTGGAGCCGTCGGCAGCGGCGATGGGCCTATCCATGCTGTTGATGGAGGCGAAGGGCCGGCCGTTGTCCACCAGGGAGGCGGTCAGGGAATCGTAAACCGTCAGCGACCAAAACAGTTTGGCCGGGATGTCTTTGGGCAAGGTCACGCTATAGCTGTTGCCGCCGAGCAGAAATTTGCCCTGACTGTCCACAAAGGTGGCCGGGTATTTGGCGCCCACGTTTTCCATGGTTACGGCCATGCCGGGGCTGGCTGTAAAGGCGTTGGTGAAAAAGCCGGTGCGCGGGTCGATGTAGTTGAAGGTCGGGGCCGTGAATTCAGCATTGCCGGGGAAAACGTTAAGCCAGCGCCGGTCTTTATACCACAGGCCGTTATCCTCAATATCTTGCGGCGTGTACGAAACCACATAGCCGAATTTGGAGGCGGTTTTGGCGGCTTTGTCCAAAAGCTCGCGCCGGGCCGCGTCGGGTTTGAATTCTTTATCCTGCCGGATGCCGATGGCCGCGAGCATGCCGCGCATTTCCATGTCTTGCGGATCCGCGTATTCTTCGGCAATGATGCGGGCGAGCATGTCAAAGGCTTTGCCGTCCTTGGGGTAGAGCATATCCAGGCTTTTTTGCGAGGCATTGGGAAACTCCATGGCCTTGGGCTCGCCCGCTTGGGCCAGGGGGTAAATGCGTGTTTGCTCAAGAGCCTTTACGGGTTCTTCCAGTTTGGCCGGGTCATGAAAAAAGGCGCGCCACAGCAGCATAACATTGTAGGTGCGGGCGCGGAAGGTCAGGTAGCCTTCGCCGGGGAGGCTGCCCTTATAATCTGGGGGCAGCAAAAGGTACTTGCCGCCTTTGCCCTGGTCCGGGCCGGGCAGGCCGATATCGCCGCACCAGATTTTGCCGTTGATTTCTCCTTCCGAACAGACCGGCCGCTGGAAGGCGTCGTCAACAATGCCCTGGATGCCGGGCGGCACTTCCACGACCATGGGGCCGTCGGACTTGAGGTTCAGGAAGTTAAGCGCGTAGATCACGTCCGAGTTGGGGGTGGTGATCAGGGTTTTGGAGTTCATCCTGTCTTTCCAGATGGGCATGATGTTGCAGCCGGGGCCGAAGGCTTCGGCCTTGGCCTCTTGCATGGCGCGCATGTTCAGGGCCGGCAGCGCCCAAATGTAGCTTTGCACCGCGCGCTGGAAGAAGATTTCCGTTTTCAGCCGGGTGATGTCTTCATCCGCCGGGTAACCACCGGGGAAGGGGGTGTCGGCCAATTGGCCGTAACGGCTGTCTTCGGGCGTGACGGACTTGGCCGCGGCTGTTCCGGTCAGGGCGATGAACACGAGAGCGCAAAGGGCCGGAAGCGTAAAAAAGAGTGATCTGCTCATAATCGTCTCCTGTTATTCCGCTTTAACCGGGGGCGGAGTCCACTTGCCGTCCATGACCTCGGGCGTGGGCCAGTAAGCGCGGATATACAGAGAAAAATCCGCGTTTTCAGGGGCGGGCAGCCAGTTGGCCGCCTTGTCCGCAGCCGGGGCTGCGGCGCTGATGTAAATGGTTAGGGAGCCGTCGGCATTGTATTTGAGTCCCCGGCTCTTGGTGCCTATGGAGTAGCGGTTCAAAGCATTGGGCGTGAAGAAATGGTGCTCGTTGTAAAGGCTTAAGGACCAGAAGCCTTTAACCGGCACGGCTTCTTTGCTGAAAGTCACCGTGTAGTTACGGGTGCTGTTCAGGCGCTTGCCCTGGTCGTCGAAGTCCTGATAAAAGTAGGCGGTTTCCTTGAGTTTATTGACCAGGATGTTGGATTTGGCCGCGGCCGTGCGCGTAAAGTAGTCCGTGCCGAAAGCGGCGCCGTTTTTAACCGTGCCCCAATTGTGCGGCAGGGGCAGGCCGAAATTGCGCAGTTGCAGCAAGGGCGCGATCATTTCCGCTTCTGTTTTTCGGGCTTCGTCAATCATGATCTCACGCGCCCGGGGATCGGCTTTGGCCATATCGGCCAGGGCGGTCAGCTGCGCATAGCGGACTTCTTCGCCGGGCAGCGGGGCGGCGTCTTTCAAGATGGCGGGCAGCTCGTCAAAAAAGCTTTCCGGCCGCACCCACTTGGTTTCTTCCTGGCCGCTGCCGCTTTGCACGTCGGATTCCAGCGTGGGCAGCTTGCTCCAGTCATGGCTCTTCATTTTGCCGTCAAATTCCGAAAGGGGGTAAACGTCGATGAGCGCCAGCACCGCTTGCACGGCCTGCTTGTCTTTGGCGTCGTCGCTCTGGAACACGCGGGGAATGAGCATGCCGGTGTTGGACGGGGAGTGGAACACAGCGGTGACGCCTTTGGGGGGGGCGCCTTTCCAGTTCGGCCCTGCCAGCAGGTAGAAGCCGGGCTTGGTGTTGTACATGGCGCCCAGTTCGGCAAATGAGTCGGTGCGGATGTCCACGGCTTGGTAAACCCAGAAGCGCTTGCCGAAATCAGGCACCTGAACGACCACCGGCTCACGGTCCAGGGCCAGAGTGGCCGCGCCGTAGACCACGTCCTGGTTGGGGCAGGCCACCAGGCGCTCGTTGGGGTCGATATAGTCGGTGAGCATGGCCAGGCGGTTGAGCGGGGCCGCCGGCACAATGCCGCCCATGAGCGCAGGTTCCGGCACTTTATCGAATACCGCCCTCCGGTTGTAAAGATTGGCCATAGGCCAGCCCCAGAAGTAGGCGTCGCGGGCGAGCAAACGTATGTAGCTTTCCGTGACTTTATGGCCGTCCAGCAGACCGGGCGCCAGGGCGGAGCCGGCTTCGGGCTCGGTTGTGATCGGAGCGGGTTGAGCCGCCGTTGTTTCTTCGGCCAGAGCCGGGGCGGCGCAAAAGCTGGTGAACAAAAATGTCAGTAGGAAGGCTGCGCGTAGCATAAAACTATCTCCCAAGTGCTTAAAGGTCGGGTGGACGGCAAATCGTGAAAACAAAGAAAGCTTATGGCGCCGGATTGCATATGTCGCGATTCAGGCGCTGTCGGCATATATAAGTAATAAGATGGCTGGGGTGGAAGTGAAGAGGGTTGATATACTGCCGCTGCGCAATACGTTTCAAGTGAAGATGTTGAATCATATGCGATTTGATTCAACCATGAGGCTTATGGTCGGGGGTAAGCTGCATGTGGACGTATTTTGTTTCGCTCATCCGCGCCGCCGTGAGTCTGGCCTGGCTATCCGGACGCATGGCAAAAGCGCTTGCGCCCGGTCAAAAGCCTGGGGCTGCGATTTTTTAAATAGAAAATATTTGACACGTGTCTTTAAAAATATATCTAAAAATTAAGATCCTTTTCTTCCCTTTCCTTTCTTTTCCGTTTCTTCTCTCCTCATCTGTTCGCTTGGTCCAACATAAACCTTTATCTGAAAAAGGATGTAGCTATGTCGACCAGTCAAAAATATCCTTTTGACTATTTTAACGAAGATATTCCAGAGAACAGCTTTCCGGAGCAGGGTATGAACGCCCGTTCGGCTGAAGCCATTGTAAACAGCGAAGCCTGGACCGACGCCAACCCGGTGCTTAACCTTTCATCCTTCGTTACGACCTTCGCCGAGCCCGAGGCGGGGGAAATCATGCGCCGTAACTTTACCAAGAACTATATCGACCACGATATGTACCCCCAGCTTTTCGTCATGGAACAGCGCATGGTGCGTTGGCTGCACCATCTCTGGAACGGCCCGAAGGGGGTGGAGCCGTACGGCACGGCGACCATAGGCTCAAGCGAGGCCTGCATGCTGGCGGGACTGGCGCATAAATGGAACTGGCGCGAAGCCGGGAGAAAAAACAGCGCGGACGCGAGCATGCCCAATATGGTCACCGGCGGTAACGTGCAGGTCGTTTGGAAAAAGTTTATGCGCTATTTCGATGTGGAACCGCGCATCGCCCCCCTCAAGCCCGGCAATTACCGGCTGACCACAGAACACCTTGACGAGCTTGTGGATGAAAACACTATCTGCGTGGTGGCCATTGCCGGGCAGACCTTTACCGGCGAGGACGACGATATACAGGAAATTCACGACTGGCTGTACGCGTACGAAAAGCGCACGGGCATCAACATACCCATGCATATCGACGGCGCTTCCGGCGGCTTTGTCAATCCTTTTCTCTATCCCGACTATCTGTGGGATTTTCGCCTGCCCCGCGTCATGTCCATCAACGCTTCCGGCCACAAGTTTGGTCTCGC
>CBDTYX010000182.1:0-4531 GCA_965364745.1 uncultured Desulfovibrionaceae bacterium
GGATCGGCCACGATCAGGATCGTGCGCATGTCGGCCGGCCCGGCCGGCACGGCATGCACTTCAGCGGAATAAAAATCCTCTTCCTTAAGCTTGAAGCGCTTGTGCAAAAGCTCAAGCAAATGGGTTTTCACCGGGGTGGCCGCGCCGGGCGCATCCTTGCCCTTGGCTTTGCCGGACAGCCCCGGCAAAGGCTCATGCCCGAGAATGATGTTCATTTTTTCGGCTTCAAAGGCTTCGCGCAGCACCTGCCCCGACTGCTTTTGGGCCAAGTGCGGCAAAAGATCGGCAATGCCGAATACCGGGTCTTTGGGGTCTTCGCCGAGCACAAAACTCATGGTGCTGCCGTCTTCGCGGCCTACCAGGCCGTGCAGGGCCAGGGGCCGGGCGAACCACTGGTACTTGCGCAATCCCCCGTAATAGTGGGTTTTGGCCTGAGCCACGCCCGCGTCTTCATATAAGGGGCGCTGCTTGAAATCCACACGCGGGGTATCCACGTGCGCGGCGATAAGCCGAAACCCCTTGGCCAGCGGCGCCTTGCCCCGCCGCACCGCGATCAGGCTTTTGCCTTTATGGCAAAAATACACTTCCCCGCCGGGCAGACCGTCTTTAAACCCGGCCGCCTTAAGTTGTTCTTCCAGCCAGGCCACGCTTTCCCATTCGGTCTTGCAGGCGGATAAAAAAGCCAGATATTCATCGGCCAGCTTGCGCATGGCCTTGCGTTCCGCGGCCGAAGAGTAACGCTCCCAGCAGCTCACGCGCTTGTGTTCCAAAGGATGCTCGTTTTTGCTCATATACTCCTGTCCTGGATTAAGGTCTTATATAATAAATTAAATCTCCCGCAACCCAATCAGAGGCTTAAGGAGCAGCTATCCCCGCCGTACCGGCGGTCTTACGTTCTGCCCCCCCAATATGGGTTAAGGAGGATGAGGGGGTCCGGGGGAGCGGGAAACTCAAGGGGCGAGCCCCTTGTGGTTCCCGCTCCCCCGGCTGTCTTCGTCCGCCTGCCTACCGCTGCGCCTTGTAATTTTCCAAAGCGCCGGCCGCTTGGCGGGCTTTGAGGAAGAAGTCGAAGTAGGCGATGGTTTTACGCAGGCCTTCTTCCAGAGGCACTTTGGGTTCCCAGTCCAGCTTCTCGCGAGCCAGGGAAATATCGGGCTTGCGGCGCTTAGGGTCATCCTGGGGCAGAGGTTTTTCCACTATTTTCGATCTGGAGTTGGTCAACTCAATGATTTTTTCGGCCAGCTCGCGGATGGTGAATTCGCCGGGGTTGCCGATGTTCACCGGGCCGATGAAATCCTCGGGCGTATGCATAAGCCGGATCAGCCCGTCCAGAAGGTCATCCACATAACAGAAAGACCGGGTCTGGCCGCCGTCGCCGAAAATGGTGATATCTTTGTTTTGCAGGGCCTGCAGGATGAAATTGGAAACCACCCGGCCGTCGTTGGGATGCATGCGCGGCCCGTAGGTATTGAAAATGCGGGCGATTTTAATGGACACTTTATGCTGCCGCCAATAATCCATAAACAGAGTTTCGGCGCAGCGCTTGCCTTCATCATAGCAGGAGCGGATGCCGATGGGATTGACCATGCCCCAGTAGCTTTCGGGCTGGGGGTGCACTTCGGGGTCGCCGTACACTTCGCTGGTGGAGGCCTGCAGAATGCGGGCTTTGGTGCGTTTGGCCAGGCCCAACACGTTGATGCTGCCGTGCACGCAGGTCTTGGTGGTTTGCACCGGGTCATACTGATAGTGGATTGGCGAAGCCGGGCAGGCCAGGTTGTAAATTTCGTCCACTTCCACATACAGCGGGAAAGTGATGTCGTGGCGCATCATTTCAAAACGCGGGTGGCCCAGGCATTCCTCAATGTGCTCGCGGCTGCCCGTGTAATAGTTGTCCATGCACAAAACCTCGGCCCCGCGCTCCAAAAGAACGCGCACCAGGTGCGAGCCGATAAACCCGGCCCCTCCGGTGACCAGAATGCGCTTGCGCTCCAGATCCTTAAATTCTCCAGGCTTCATAACGGCTCCTCGTGTGATTGGGTATGCCTCCGGCGGCCAGGGAGAAGGCTCCGCCCTCTCCCTGGCCCCTCTCCCGCGAAGGGGCAATGCCCCTTTCGAAACCCTAGTTGTTAATCATAGGGGTAAAAGGAGATGGTTCCAGATATTCAGGGTGGAGTGTATAAAATTCGCCGAGTAAATACAAGGAGCCGCACACAAGAATGGGGTCGGAAGTCGCGGCCGCGGCCAGGGACAACGCGGCGTTCAAATCCGCCGCCGGCTGGGCGCGGGGGCCCAGAAGCGCGACCAGATCCTCAGACTTCGCGGCGCGGGGGTTGTCCTGCACCGGAGGCACGAAGATGGGCCCGGCTGTGAGTGCGGACAAAGCCGCCCCGGCCGCGCGCATATCTTTATCCGCCAAAGCGGAAAAAATTACGGCCCCGGGTCTGATGCCCATCTGCCGCAGGGCGCTGTGCAAAGCACGCAGGCCATGCGCATTGTGCGCGCCGTCGAGAATCAATGCGGGCAGGCCGCGTTCCGGAGCAGAGGGAATAAATTGCAGGCGGCCGGGAATAAAGGCCCGGCGCAAACCGTCCAGACGCCGCGCTTCAGCATCGGCGAACCCGAACCGCCCGACCAACCAACGCCAACCGGCCAGGGCCAGATAGGCGTTGTCTTGCTGATGCGCCCCGGCCAACCCCAGACGCGCCCCCTCAGGCCAGACGATAACCTCCGAAGGCGTAAGCAGCGGGCAGCCGAGGCGTTCGGCCGCATGTTGCAAAATTTCCAGGACAGCTGGTTCCTGCCCGGCCGTGACGGCGGCTTCAATGCCCCGCCCCGCAACCAGAGCGTCGGCCTTGTCCCGGGCAATGGCGGCCAGGCCCTCTCCCAATATGTTTTCGTGATCGAGTCCTATGGGGGTAAACAGAACCAGGTCAACGGGCAGAGCCGTAACCGCATCGCTGCGGGCGCCCAGCCCCGCTTCCCAAACCGCCAGATCCACCCCGGCGCGGGCAAAGGCGACCGCGGCCAAAGCGGTGACAAATTCGAAATAAGTCAGGCTTTCCCCCCCGGCCTGGCGCACAAAATTGGCGCAAACCACCCATTCGTCTTCCGGCAAAAGCCGCCCGTCCACTAAAATACGCTCGCGCACGGACAAAAAATGCGGCGAAGTATACAGACCCGCGCGCAGTCCGTGCGCCCTCCCCAATGCGGCCAGAAACGTGGCCGTGGAGCCTTTGCCGTTGGTGCCCACAATATGCGCGGCGGCCGGGCGGCGCTGCATGGCCGGAACCAGATCTTCCAACCAGTGCAAAGTGCGCCCGATGCGCTCCAGGGAGAGATCCCAATAGAAAAAGCCCAGACCCCGCAAATGGGCGGCCACGGAGGCAAAATCTGTAAATTCAGGTAGTTTTGACATATCAGCTTTCAGCTAAACAGCAGGGCGTTCGGGCGCGGCGAAATTTCCGGCAAAGGATCAAGATGTTCGTCCAAGCGATTTCTCAGCTCCGCATGCGTATTGCCGCGCACCAAACGGCCGAACAAACGGCTGCCGTAATTAAAATTGGCCGCGTAATAGGTCAGGTAGCGTTTATACAAAGGTATGGCCCGACCCGGCTCATAAAAAGCGCACAGCCCGTCCAGCATTTGACGCGGCGCGGCGCGAAACAGCTCTTCCTCGCTATGCGCGGCGGCAAACCCGATCTTATCCCGCCACTGCGCGAAAATCCAGGGCCGGGCCACAGCCAGGCGGCCGATGGAAAACCCGGCGCAGCCGCTCGCTTCCCACATTTTCGCCATGTCTTCCAAGGCCTGCAAATTGCCGTTGCCGAGCACCGGAATAGACACCGCCCCCGCCACCTCGCGCAAATGCGCCAGGTTCACCGCGCCGGACCTGCGATCCGGGGCCACGCGGGGATGAAAACACAAAGCCGCAGCCCCGACCTCTTCCAAGCGCCGCGCCAGTTCCGCCGCCGGCGCGGGATCGTTTTCCCAGCCCGTGCGCAGTTTGACCATAACCGGAATATCCGCGGCCTCAACCGCAGCCGCCACAATGTCCACGGCCAGATCCGGCTCGCGCAAAAGGGCCGCGCCCGCGCCGCGTTTGACGATTTCGGCCGCCGAGCAGCCCATGTTAATGTCCACGGCAAAAAAGCCTTCCGCCGCGAGACGCCGTGCCGCAGCAGCCATCTCCTTGGGCTCGCGGCCGAATATCTGCCCCACCAGACACGGCAATTCCTCCTCCCGCCAGTTGAACACCGGCGAGACGCGCGGGTTTTCCGTGGGCAGGGCCTTTGCATTGAGCATGCCGGTAAAAAGCAGGCAAGGAGCGCCAAAAGCGCGAATTATATCGCGCAGCACAATATGCCCCAGCCCGGCCATGGGCGCCAAAGCCATCCGGGACGGGGCCAACCTGCCGCCGATATATAAGGGGGAGTCAAAAAGCGCGGAGAACCGGGGAGGAAAACCCCAAGGAGCTAAGCCCCTTGAGGTTTCCCTCCCCGGCCCCCTCCCTTCCTCAACCCTGATCGGGGGT
>CBDTYX010000183.1:0-4521 GCA_965364745.1 uncultured Desulfovibrionaceae bacterium
TTATTCGCATTTTGCTTTTCTTCACCTCCCGGAACACCGTGGACACCAGCGCCCCTTGCCTGCAATTAGTGTAACGTGTCGTCCTAAGCAACGCGAAGCATCTTATCTGCCTTTTGCTTTTCCCCTGAGGCGGAGCCGAAGGAATCACAACTCGCACACCCCCCCGCAGCCCGTCATCCTCTGTGTAGACAAGGGATCCATGCCTTTTCCGACTTTTTTCTTTTCCATAACAACAGAAACGACACCGACCTCCAAAACCTGCTGCCGCGCCTTTTGCCGACCCCATTTGACAAGATCGCCTTAATTCATAATAAAAAAACTGGAGGCGGAGTATCCCGTTTCCCATTACCAGGAGGACTTCCATGAACGACGCTTCTCCTCTTTATCCCGAAAGCATGCACCAGCCCTCGCGGCGGCCGGTCACGGCCGGCACGTTTTTTCCGGCTTCGGCCAAAGACCTCACGGCCGTGCTTGATCTTTTTTACAACCAGCCCGGCGGCGAGGCTGAAAAATCCTTTCCCGGAGCTGTGCTGGTTATGGTCCCCCATGCCGGGTACGTGTACTCCGGAGCGGTAACGGCCAAAACCCTGCGCCAGGCCCCACTGCCCCGGCGCGTTATCCTGCTCGGTCCCTGCCATCAGCATCGGGGCGCGGGCCTCAGCCTCTGGCCCGGCAAGTCCTGGCTTACCCCTTTGGGTGAGGTGCCCGTTGACCAGGATTTTTACCGTTTGCTGCTGGACAGGCGCGCCGATTTCGCCTTTGACGCCGCCGCCCACGCCCATGAGCACTCTCTGGAAGTCATCCTGCCCTTTTTGCAGGCCCGCCGGCCGGATGTGACCATCAGCCCCATAGCCGTCTCGCGCAGCGACCCGGAAGGCCTGCGCCTCGCCGGCGACGCTCTGGCGTCGGCCGTGCAGGTTTGCGCCACGGCCGACGCCGAGCGCCCCCTTATCATCGTCAGTTCGGATATGAGCCATTATCTTTCGCAAGACAAAACCGAAGAACGGGACAGTCTGGCCATCTCTTCGCTCTCGCCGCGGGATCCCCTGGCCCTGTACCGGACTGTGGCCGAAAACGACATCACCATGTGCGGCGTGCTGCCCATGACCCTGGGGCTGTTCGCCGCCCAAAACTTGGGCGCGACCGAGGCCAGCCTTGTATGCTACTCCACTTCCGGCGCGGTCAGCGGCGACTTTAACCGGGTAGTCGGATACGCCGGAGTGGTCGTGGCCTGAAGAACTCTTCCCCCTCTCGACAAAAAGTAAAAACCGGGTTAGATAGTAAATAAGAATAGCCCGGTTTCTACACGCAAACCGGGAGGAGTAACGCTATGCGCGTAATGGACGTCGCCACTTCCGCCTTGGGCGCTTTGTCGGTAAGCCTGCAGGTCTCGGCCAACAATCTGGCCAATGTAAACACCAACGGCTTCAAACAAAGCGACGTGCGCTTTGAAACCGGTCCCGGCGACCAGGGCGTGCGCATTTCCGAAATCCGCAAAGACGCAACGCCGGGCTCGCCGGTGGAAGCGCCCGTTTATCCCGTTGTCGGCCGCCAGTACGAGCAGCGCATGGGCTGGGTTGAGTCCAGCAATACCGACGTGCCCCGCCAGTTCACGGACATGATTTCCGCCTCCAACGCCTGGAAGGCCAATGTGGCCTCCATTCGCACCGCGGACGATATGCTCGGCTATCTGGTCGATGAAGTAGTCTGACCTTTACTGTGATTTTTGCCTAAAAAAGCAGCCCGCCGTAATTTTTACAGCGGGCTGCTTTTATTTCAAGCTTATCTTTTATCGCGCGTCACCTCACATAATAGTGCATGGGCTTAACCATGTACGCGCTGTTGGGCAGCTTGTCCGTGGACATATACCCCGGCGCGCTGTTTAAAAGCGCCGGAATGCGGTGCACCAAAGTGGCGCAGGTCAGCTCCACCGTGGCCGGACGGTTGACCACAATGGTGGTTTCCGGCTCGCCGAAAAACGTCCATTCGTTCTTGTCAAATTCATCGGGCGCGTAGACCTTGCCGATGCACTCCGTTTCCAGGATAATGCCTTCGGCCGTTTCCGTGGTCACAATGGCCGACATGCCCGTGGCGTGCCCGGCCTTGATGGTCATGCCCAAGGTGCTTGATCGCAAATCCTCGGCGTGGGTGGTGGGCTCGCACTTCTGCACCTGAGAAAGCGCAGTCAGGCCCAGCTTGCTGCACAACCAGCCGTTCTGGTTCCACATGTAGCTGGGAATATAGTCGCCGCGCTCAACCAAAGCCTTGATTTCATCCGAAGACAGGCTGTTGTAGTTGCCGATCTCCCTGGCGAATTCTTCCTTGCTCAGGCCCGCGCCGTGCCCCTTGGCCAGGGCGATGCCGTAGTCTTCCACGTTATAGCTGCTGCTGCCCTTAATTTTAGTGATCTTGTGCATGGATCCGGCCAAAGTGTCGATAAGCACGCCCCAATACATATCCGGATAGCCGCTGCCGGCCAGGGAGCAATTGTGTTTTTTGGCCAGGGCGTCCAATTCCTTGGTGATCTCCGGCGAAGAATTCCAAGGATACAACGACTCTTCGCAGGTGGAAATGGCATTGACCCCGTTTTTGGCGCAGATGCTGAAAATTTCCTTGATGTCGGCCATGGTGCTCATGGTCGCCACCACGCAGACATCGGGTTTAAGCTCGGCCAGCATCCTGTCCGCATCTTTGGCGTCAGACACTTTAACGCCCATGCCTTTACCGCCCATGATCTCGCCGATGTCCTTGCCGATGACGACCGGATTAACGTCGAAAGCGGCCACAAGGTCGGCTCCCTTTTCGAGCAGATACCGCATCAGAAATACGCTCATCTTGCCGCAGCCGTACTGCACGGCTTTCACTTTACGATCCATGACCAACCTCCTTGCGGTTAAAGTCCTTGAGCGGGTGAATTTTATATAGTGACTATTAGATAATGATACCGTTACGTAAGGAGCGCAAGAGGACTTTTTACCGTGCCCGATCCGATTTTGCGGACGCGGCCGCTTAAAATCGCGCCAATTTTATTGCTGCGTTTCGCCCTATCTTGTGCTACAAAGGCTTATGGATAAAAACACTCTGCGCGCCCTGTTGGAAGACCTGCGCCTGGGCCGCGTCAATACTGAGAACGCCCTGCGTAAAATCTGCACCGGCCCTTTTGAGGATCTGCTCAACGGCGTAAATATCGACCAACATCGCGAGCTGCGCACCGGGCTTGCCGAAGTGGTTTTCGCCCAGGGCAAAACCTTGGAACGTCTCTGCGCGGCTCTCGGCCACATCGGCGAAAAACACGGCGCAGCCCTGGCCAGTCGCGTTTCCCCCGAGCAGGGGCCGCAGCTGCTGAAGTATTTTGCAAAATCACCCCTACCCGCCCAGTACTGGCCCGAGGCCGGTCTGTTCGCCCTGGGGCGCGATCTCAAGCTTGCCCCGCCCTGGCCGGCGGAGGGCGAGACCATCATCATCACCGCCGGCGCGGCGGACATGGCCTGCGGCCTGGAAACATTGGGCGCGGCCCGTTTTTTCGGCCTTGAGGCCGGCCTGGTGCCCGATGTGGGCGTGGCCGGGCTGCACCGCCTCACCCCGCACCTGGACAATTTATTCGCGGCCCGCCTGCACATCGTCATTGCCGGCATGGAGGGCGCCCTGCCCGGCGTCATTGCCGGCCTGTGCGGCCGTCCGGTCATCGCCGTGCCCACGTCCGTGGGTTACGGCACCGGTCTTGGGGGCCTCGCCGCGCTTATGGGCATGCTCAATTCCTGCGCCGCCGGGCTCGCGGTCATGAATATCGACAACGGTCTGGGCGCCGCAGCCTTTGCCTATAAAGTTTTACGCCCCGATTTTTAGCGCGCCGCGCCATAAGGAAGTGTCTGTATGAACCGTCGCCACCTCTCTCGTCTTGAACGCCGCAATCATGCCGTCCTCGGCAAAGAATCGGCCTTAAGCCATGCCGCGCCCGCCCAGCCGCACACCGCCGGACACGGCGGCGCGGTATTGTCCATGGCCCACAGCCTGGGCGTGTCCGTGGACAGCATCGACGATTTTTCCACCAACACCTTTTACAGCGCCAAGGCCCTCACCGCCCAGCTCGTCCAAGACACGCCCTATTTGTTCGAGCACTACCCGGACAGCCACTGCACCGCCCTGCGCGAAGCCCTGGCCGACCACGAACAGGTCAACCCCGAACAAATCATCATCGGCAACGGCTCGGCCGAACTCATCTTTCTGATCATGCACACCTTAAAGCCCGGCTCGGCCTGCCTGCCCTCCCCGCTGTTTTCCGAATACAACCGGGCCTGTCACACCTTCAACATCCCCGTGCATGAAGTGCCGCTGGATGAGCAGCAAGCCTTTGTCTTCGGGCGCGAAGAACTCATGGGCTTATGGAAAAGCTCCGCGGATCTGGCTGTTTTTTGCGTGCCGAACAACCCCAGCGGGCAAACCTACGCCAACCTGCCGGCCGTGCTGGAGAGCACCCCCAGCAGCCGCGTGCTCATTGACTCCACCTACCGCGAATTTCTC
>CBDTYX010000184.1:0-4480 GCA_965364745.1 uncultured Desulfovibrionaceae bacterium
CCGCCCCTTTCCTTAACCCCGATTGGGGAGGGGGAAGAATTTGCTCACCGGGGAACGGCAACACAGATGTGAAATATGGACGAGAAAAACCCGCCGCATTTATTTTTTGTGAATCCTCAAGTTGCAAAATTGCCGCTTTTAGCCCTGCTGCTTCTGTCCGTTTTGCTGCAAGGCTGCGGGGCGTTGTCTTCCGAGCCCACCTACCGGGGCGGTTCCGGCCAGAGCAAGCCGTATACCATTCGCGGTAAAACTTACTATCCTCTTGCTTCCGGCGAAGGCTTTGTCGAAGAGGGCATCGCCTCCTGGTACGGCAGCGACTTCCACGGCAAGCGCACGGCCAACGGCGAGCGCTATGATATGTATGGCATGACCGCGGCCCATAAACTTTTGCCCTTCAACACCCAGGTTAAAGTAACCAATTTGCAGAACGGCCGCTCCATTGTGGTGCGCATTAACGACCGCGGCCCATTTGTAGCTGACCGCGTTATTGACCTTACCCATACGGGCGCCACCCGGATAGGCATGATCGGTCCTGGTACGGCCCGGGTGCGCGTGGAAACCGTGGGCGCGGTGGCGGCCATTAAAAACGGCGACATCATGGGCAACTTCTACGTCCAGGTGGGCGCGTTTTCGCGCAAGGACAACGCGGAGAGGCTGGTGGCCAAGTTTAAGTCCGGCGGGGTGAACGCGCGCATGTATTATGCGGAAACCGTGTATTTGTGGCGGGTGCAGGTGGGGCCGTACCCCTCGGTCAATCGGGCGGAGTCCGAACGCGGCAGCCTTGCGGTACACTATCCGGGCAGCTTTGTGGTGGCTGAATAACCCTTAGGCTCTCGGGCCGGATGGGCGAAGTATGGAGTTTTTTTCGGACCCGACGCTTTGGACGGGGTTACTTATTCTCATAGCCATTGAAGTTGTCCTGAGTATGGACAATTTGGCGCTCATTGACGTGCTGGCCGATAAATTGCCCGAATTCTCGCGCGGTAGGGCGCGTATTCTGGGCATGTGCATCGCGCTTGTGGCGCGCATTGGCCTGCTGTGGCTCTTCTGGCGTCTGCTGGCTTTTGCCGCGCCCCTCTTTTCGGCCGGCGGTTTTGTATTTTCTCTGCGCGCCGTTGTGCTGCTGTGCGGCGGCGCATTTTTGGTCATCAAGGCCACGCGGGGGCTGCACGACCGTCTGGAAGGCGGTTTGCCCATAGAGGACACCCCTTCGGACAAGACGGGCTTCTGGTATATCACCGCCCAAATCGCCGCAGTGGACGCGATTTTTTCCATGGATGCCGTGGTTACGGCCCTGGGGCTTATGGACAGTCTCGGCCTGATGATCGTTGCCGTGGTAGCGGCCGCTCCGGCCGCTATATTGCTGAAAAAACGGCTGCCCGACCTGATGCTCAGGCACCCGACCATCCAGATCCTGTGCCTGGACTATCTTATGCTCATCGGCCTGGTGCTGGTGGCGGACGCGGTGGGTTTCCACATCCCTAAAGGCTATATTTACGTCATCATCGGGTTTTCCATGCTGGTGGAATGCATCCGGCAAATACTCGACCGTCGCCGCGATTTGCGCCTGGGACGCCGCACTTTGCGGTTGCGTACGGCCGGGGCGGTGCTGCGCTTTTTGGGCAGCAGCACTACTTTTTATAAACAATCCGGCTCTGCGCCGGAGAAACCCGCTACGGGCGAAGGTCTGCCCGCCGGGGCGCAGGAGATGCTTTACGGGGTATTGACTCTGGGCGAGCGGCACATCCGCTCGATCATGACCCCTCGCCCGGAGGTCACCTGGGTGGATATCGAGGATACGCCGGCGGAAATACGCGCTACCGTACGCCAAAGCCCGCACAGCGTTTACCCGGTGCGGCAGAGCAGCACGGACGAAGTTTTGGGCGTGGTTTACGGCAAGGATATTATGGGCATTCTGCCTGAAGCGGGCGATTTTAACTTAAACGATATTATCCAGCCGCCGGTGTTTGTGCAGGAATCCGTGGGCATATTGCGGCTCATGGAAGTGCTGCGCGCCACCAGGGCCAAGATGGTGCTGATTACTGAAGAATACGGCAGTGTGGTGGGCTTGGTCACGCCTTTGGATATTTTGGAAGTTATAGCCGGCGATTTTCCGGAAGTGGGCGAAAACCCGGATTTTATTCCGGACGGGGAAAATGCCTGGAAAGTGGACGGAGGCATAGATCTGCACCGCCTGGAAATGCTTCTGGATGCGGATTTAAGGCAGGATGACGGCTCCGGCGGCTATGTGACCCTGGGCGGCTACCTCATGGACAATTTGGGCCGCCTGCCCCAGCCCGGCGATACGCTTGAATCAGACGACTTTTGTTTTGAAGTGCTTGAGGCCTCGGATCGCAAGGTGGATCTGGTGCGTGTATTCAAAAAGCAGGCCGAATTGTAATCCCTGGAGGTGGCGGTATGAAGGTTGTTTTTTGCCTGGACGACAAACCCCAGTATTTGATGCTGCTTAAAGGAGCGGTGCGTTCTCTGCGCAGAGTGCACGGGCCCGATGTGCCCTGCCTTTGCGTATACGGCGGCAAAGATGAGCGCATCGCCGAAGCCGTGCAGGAGGAAAACATTCCTTTTGCCTGGCGCAAAACGCCGCTGCTCAATTATGAGTCCATGCCGCAGCGTACCCACCGGGTCATGGGCGCGTTTTTAAAGCTGGAGCTGTCCCTGGTGCCGGAACTGGCCGCTGAAGATTATGTGCTTTACTGCGATACGGACGTTTATTTCCATCGCCCCATCACCGAACTTTTGGAAATGAAACCCGCCTACATGGCCATGGCCAAGGAAGAGACCGCGCCTTTCCACCACGAGCACGAGGAGCTGACTTATACATATAAAGACCATGAATACACCGTGCCCCTGCCTTTTCCCATCTGGACTTACAACAGCGGGGTGGTGCTCTTTAATTTAGATCGCTTGCGCCGCCACGATTATATCCACAATTTTTTGACCTTTTGCCGGCAAACCGCCGACAAAATCGGCAATTTCGACCAGTCCATGCTCAACTACTTTTTCGGCAAGCGCATTGAGCGTTTCGACCAGGTTTACAACTGCCCGCCTTATATGTTTAGATCCAAAGAAGAAGGATGCATTGTTCACTTTCACGGCCCCAAGCCCTGGGATACGCAGCGCAAGATGTGGCAGGATTTGCGCATCAACCACTACTGGTATTTCCGGGACTTGTGGTTTGCCCTGATGAACGATGCCGAGAAAGAGGAAATACAAGCCTGGGATGTGGTAGCCTGACAGGCTACAGGCAAAATTAATGGCCATGCTTGCGCAACAAATTCCCCCGGAAAACGCGCCTGTGTCGGGAAAAGAAGGCGCATCGCCGGAGGCCGTGCCGGAACAGGCCGGGTTAAAGCGTCGCCGCCCGGCCTCTCTGCCTGTGCGGCAGCGGCTGCTTTCTTTTTCGCGCCGCCATCGCGAACGCATTAAATACGCCGTTAAAATGGGCATCGTCGCGGTGCTCGGCTATTGGGTGGGCGTATTTACCGGCCTGACCAACGGTTTCCTGGTCGCCCTATATGCGGTGGTAGGCATGCAACTCAATGTGGCCGATTCAGTTGAATCCTGCATCAACCGTCTCATCGGCACCCTTATCGGCGCGGTGATGGCTTATCTCGCCATTATCATCTTCCCCCACAGTACGCTGTCCATCACCTTGCAGCTCTTCGGCCTGCTGGCCATCTGCGGGTTGATGATTCACTATCAGGAACGCTACCGCATGGTCGCCATTACCGTATCCATTCTGCTGGTCACCGGGGCCATGTCCGGCGACAACAGCCTGCGCGTTTGCCTGGAGCGTGTGGCGGAAATCGTCCTGGGCATAGCTTGCTCCTTTACAGTTTCCGCCCTGGTCTGGCCCCGCCGCTTGTCCGATGAAGTCAGCGATTCAGTGCGGCGCGGGCACGTAGAGTGTCTGGAGCATTATCGTAAGATTATCGATTGCTTCATCAGCGGCGAGCCTGTGCCCGCTGAAGTCAGCCAGGCCGTGTACATCACTATGCCGGGTAAAATCTGGAAAGACAAAGAAAAACTGAACAAAACCCTGCGCAATGAGGCCCCGGTTTATCAGGCCGATTACACCCTGGTCGACAAACTGCTCATGAGCCAAGATCGAACCGTGGAAAGCCTGAAAGGCGTGCTCGATGCCATGTCCAACATGGGGACGGGCGAGCTTGACCACTCTTTGCGTGAATCCGTGCTCAGTCTGGCCTTTGCCACAGAAGACGCGTTGGATTATTTGTCCAGGTGGCCGAGCCCGGAAAAACCTCCGGATCTGCGCAGCGCTTTGCAAAAAAGCGTTGATGAGATTAAAGCCGCGCGCGAAGCCCGCCGCTATCGGCATATGGATGCAGAAGAGCTGGAACGCCACATGGCCGTGACCAACGACCTGCGCGGACTGGCCCGGAACCTCTTGCAAATGCTGGACTGGCTCGCATCTTACGCGCCGGGGAGGGAAACCCCA
>CBDTYX010000185.1:0-4478 GCA_965364745.1 uncultured Desulfovibrionaceae bacterium
TCCCGGCCTTCAAGGGCATTTCCGCCAAGATTATTCCCGGCGCCATGCCCGCCCTGGACGACCCGGTGTTCTATCCCTTTGCCCCCATGGCGGTGATTATCGGCTTTGTGGCCGACTTTGCGGCCAGCGTGGTCATCACCATCCTGCTTATCATCTTCGGCTCGCCCATAGTCATCATTCCGGGGCCCATTTTCTTCTTTTTTGACGGCGCCATCGCCGGCGTGTTCGGCGACCGGCAGGGCGGCTGGAAGGGCGCGGCCATCGGCGGGGCGCTCATGGGCGTTATCGTGCAGATCGGCTCCATTTTCCTGGTCCAGTTCCAGCCTGAGCTTATGGGCAGCGGCCTAATGTTCTCCGGTCCGGACATGGTGCTGCTCCTGCCTATTTTCTACATCTTCAAGCTGCTGGGCGTCATGTTCGGCCTGGTTTAGCCTTAAGCGAGGCGGGGCGGCTGTTTTTGAAGTTCGCGGCGGCCGCGCCTGGAGGAAAAAATTATGAACACAAAGATTTCCACCTTAACCGGGGAAATTAATCCGGAGGATCTGGGCAAAATCTATTTGCACGAGCATGTGCTCACTGATCCACCGCCGTCGCGCATGAGCCTTGACCCGGATTACAAGCTGGACAGCATTGAAAAAATCGTAGCCGAATTGAATTTGTTCTACGAAGCTGGCGGCCGCAGTCTTATGGATTGTACTGCTTTGGATTACGGCCGCGATGCAAGGCGTATGCTGGAGGTGGCCCGGCAGGTCAAGGTCAATATTCTGGCTCTGACCGGCTTTAATCGCGGCGATTATGTGGATTGGGTCAGGAACGGCGACGAGGGCCTGTTTGAACAATTGATCATGAAAGACATCGAGGAAGGTATGGACGGCACCCCGTGCAAGCCGGCGGCCATTAAAATCGGCACCGGCTACAACAACATCCTGCCCAGCGAGCTCAAAATGATCAAGGCAGCCGGGCGGGCGCACCGGCAAAGCAATTTGCCTATCCTCACCCATACCACCTTGGGCACCATGGGCCTGGACCAGGTGAAACTGTTGGAAAAAGCGGGCGTGGACCCCAGCCGGGTGGCCTTGTCACACCTGGATCAGAACCTGGACTTTTACTACCTGAACCAGATCGCCTCAACCGGAGCCTATATTGAATTCGACGGTCCGTCCAAGGTCAAATACGCGCCGGACAGCGCCCGGGTGGAAATGCTCCGCCGGCTATGTGAGGCCGGGCATGAAGATCGCCTTTTGATTTCCGGCGACATGGGGCGACAATCTTATCTGACCAGCTATGGCGGCGGACCCGGTTTTGGCTTTTTGCTGAACCGCTTTGCCCCTCGCCTCTTGGCTGAAGGCTTTTCGCAAGGCCTGGTGGACAAGTTTTTCATTCATAACCCGGCGTGCTTTTTAAGCGCCAGGTAAGGGAACGGATATGAATCTGCAAGAAGGACAACTGATCGCCATTATCCGCGATGTGGCCGCCGATGAGGTCAGCGCCGTCGGTCGGGCGCTTTTGGAGGGCGGCATTGATTATGTTGAAGTTTCCTTAAGCCGCCTTCGGGAGGGGCTGGCCTGCATCAGTCGATTGCGGGCCGATTTCGGCGCTGAGTTGAAGCTCGGGGCCGGTACGGTCACCTCTGAGGCAGCTATGGAAGACGCGCACCGGGCCGGAGCCGGCTATATTATCACGCCCGCCTTTGATGAAGATCTGGTAAAAGCCGCATTGAAACAGGGCTTGCCGATTTTTCCGGGCGTTTTTTCCCCGGCCGAAGTCATGCGGGCGCTACGCTTGGGACTCAAACAACTCAAGCTGTTTCCGGCCGGCGATTTGGGTCCGTCGTATGCGGCCAGTCTGCGTGGTCCGTTTCCTGAAGCCGAGTTTATCGGCGTGGGCGGCATCAACTTGGATAATTTGGCCGCATTTTGGAAAGCCGGTTGCCGCCGTTTCGCTGTGGGCTCGGACCTGGTTCCGCGCGGCGCCGCAGCGGTGAACAGTTCGGCTATACAGGAACGCGCCTGCGCTTATCTGCGGGTTATCGACAGCCTGCTTGCAGGCAAAGCATTTTAACGCATTATGGAGATTGATTAAGACTTATGTACACGCGCGTGACAACAATCATTAATGAAACCGGGCTGCACGCCCGTCCGGCTTCTGATTTCACCCGGGCGGCAGCTGCTTTTGCCAGCGACATTACGCTTAACCGTCTGGGTGAAGATCGGGTGATCAACGCCAAATCCACCGTGCACCTTTTGACCCTGGGCCTGGACAAAGGTTCTGAAATAGAAATTTCGGCTGAGGGGCCGGATGAAAGGGTGGCGGTGGACGAGCTGATCAGTCTGATTGAATCTGGTTTTGCCGAGTAAAATTCCCCAACCTATTTGACTTTATATCTTAAGCGTCGGCCTGAATCAAGCGAACTTTGCGGCTTGGTTCAGGCCGACTGTATTTTTCTTATAACCGCCTACGCTCAACAGCGCTACACCAGCACGTTTAAGCGCAGCCCAACTGGGGTTCAGGAGGGAGGAGGTCTGGAGGGTGGGAACCTCGAAGGGGATCATTCCCTTGGGGTTCCCATCCTCCAGGGCATTCAGGCGAATTAACGTCCGGCGGCGGCCATGCGGCGCAGGCGGGCGATGCGCTCTTCAATGGGCGGGTGGGTGGAAAACAACGAGGCCATTTTGCCCGCCAGCGGGTTGACGATGAACATATGGGCTGTGGCCGGGTTGGCCCGCATGGGCACCTGTTTGGAATAAGCATCCAGCTTGGCCAGGGCTGAGGCCAGGTGCAAGGGGTTGCCGGCAAAGCGCGCGCCTGAATCATCGGCCAGATATTCGCGGGAGCGGGATAGGGCCATTTGGATCATGGCTGCGGCAATGGGGCCCAAAAAGGCCATGGCCAGAGCGCCTAAAATATTGCCGCCGCCGTTGTCGCTGCTGCGGCCGCCGCCGAAGATGGCCGCAAACTGCATGATATTGGCCAGGGTGACAATGGTGGAGGCAATCACCGCGGCAATGGTCTGCACCAGGATGTCGCGGTTGTGGATGTGGCCGATTTCATGGGCCAACACGCCTTTAAGCTCGTCCGGGGTGAGGATGCGCAGGAGGCCGCGAGTTACGGCCACCACGCCGTGCTCGGGGTCCCGGCCGGTGGCGAAGGCATTGGGAGCGTCCTGCGGAATGAGGCAGATGCGCGGTTTGGGAATGCCGGCATTGTGCGCCAATTCTTCCACCATCTTGTGCAGGGCGGGGGAGTCGTGCGGCCCGAGTTCCTGCGCTTTATAGGCGCTCAGCACTATCTTATCGGAATACCAGTAGGAGCCGACGTTCATAATTAGAGCCAGGCCAAAAGCTACGATGATGCCTGTTTTACCGCCCAGTGCGCCGCCCATGAAAATAAGCAGGGCGGAAAGGGCGGCCAAAAGGAGCATGGTTTTAAGTTGACTGGTCATTGCGGGCAACCTCTCAAAAAGTAACGGATTACGCGACGCAGAATCAAAAGTAATGCGTCAGAATCTAATTATTTTATAAGAACGGCCAGGCTTAAGGCAAGATCTTTTCAAACAGCATGCACGGTTCCTCTTTGGCATACGGACTGGAATACCTTGACAGAAACCGTTCTTTGCGCAAAACACAGAGCTTATGCGTATTCATTCAATTCTGTTTCTGCTGTGCGCTTTGCTGGTTGTTTCAGCGCCGTCGGCCACGGCGCAGCCTTTGGCGTCGGGTGCGCCGCTGATCAAGCTAGAGGCCCTGCGCAGCCACCCGCACAATCCCGAGCATTTCACGCAAGGGTTGTTTTTTTATGGGGATGATCTGTATGAAAGTTTCGGCGGATACGGAGAATCGGGGCTGGCCCGCAAGGATCCGCAAACAGGCCGAACTTTGCGGCAACTTGAATTTAGCGCCAGATATTTCGCCGAGGGTGCGACTATGGCCGAAGGGAGCATTTACGTGCTCACCTGGCAAGAGGGGGTCGCGTTTTTTTTAAATCCGGACAGCCTGGAAATGGAAGGCTGGTTTAACTACCCGGGCGAAGGGTGGGGTCTTACCTATGACGGGCGGCGCCTGATCCGTTCGGATGGCAGCAATACTCTTTACTTCTACAATGCCGGCCAATTACAAGGAACGCTTGATGTTTACGATGGGGATCAGCCTGTAACGCACCTTAATGAGCTGGAGTGGCTTCCGGAGCAGAAGCTGATTTTGGCCAATGTCTGGCGCACGGAGCGCATTGCGGCCATTGATCCGGAAAGCGGACGCGTGGCTTTCTGGTTGGATATGGCTGCCCTGGTGCCGGAAAATTTGCGGGGCGACATAGATTATGTGCCCAACGGCATTGCCATAGCGCCCGACGGCAAAACTCTATAGCTGACCGGCAAGTGCTGGCCCGTGATCCATGAAGTGGCCTGGCCGCCGCCAGAGCTGCGCGACTAGAGGATTTTTCGGTTGAAGGGACCTCTGAAGGAAGGGAACCCCAAGGAGCTA
>CBDTYX010000186.1:0-4420 GCA_965364745.1 uncultured Desulfovibrionaceae bacterium
ACGGGCGTCAATGCCTTCGTAGCGGCCGCTGATCAAAGTCAGTGGCGTGCCGGCGACCATATCGGCGGCAAGATTGCGGGCCAGAGCCTGAGCAAAGGGCCTACCGGCCGGAGCCATGAGCAGAATACGGCCTGGTTTGGGAATTTTGCGCAGGGTGTCAACCAGAGGCGCCAGGGCCATGACCATGCCCGGCCCGCCGCCATAGGGGGAATCGTCCACGGTGCGGTGTTTGTCCGTGGCCGCGTCGCGCGGGTTAAACAGTTGAAAATCGACCAGACCGCCTTCGCGGGCCTTTTGCATCAAACCGCAGGACAGCGGCGAATCAAAATATTCAGGAAAGAGGGTGATCAGGTTGATGCGCATAACTAATCTGTTTTATTCATAGCCCCAGGGTCGGGCTTTTAGCCGCAGCCTACTTTTCGTGAAGCCGATGGGGGTTAGGGAAAGAGTGCGGCTTCCCCTCACCAGAAGGCTCCGTTTAAAGATAAATTTCCAGTAAGCCCGGCGGCGGGGTGACGCGGGCGACTTTGGCGTCTACATCCAGTTCGGCCACAAACTCGGGCACGGCCGGGAAAAGAATATTTTTGCCTTCCGGGGTGGTGATCTGCCAGATTTCCTGGCCCGAGGCGGTGTCAATACTGCTGATGCGGCCGATGGTCTCGCCGGTTTCCTGCAGGACTACGGTAAAGCCGGGCAGGTCGGCCAGGTAGACTTCGCCTGGTTCAAGCGCGGGCAGACGCTCGCGCGGCACCAGGACTGTCGCGTTGCGTAAAAGTTCAGCCGCATTGCGGTCGGGCACGCTTTCCAAAGTCAGCAGCAGGCGGTTATGGTGATGGCGAGCGTAGATAACGCCGTAAGGCTTGGGCTGGGCGGGCGGAAGCTCAAGCCACACCGCGTCTTCTAAAATAGAGGGGGAGTCCGCGTAAAAATCGACGCAGACCTCCCCCCTAATGCCATGTGGTTTTGTGATTCGCCCGATAACGATAAATGGGTTCATGGCGCGGCAGGGCGTGCCGTAAGGCGCCCCCTATTCCAAGATTTCCAAAACACAGCGCTTTTTTTCTTTGGTGGAAGCGGCGCTCAAGATGGTGCGCATGGCCCGGGCGGTGCGGCCTTGCTTGCCGATAACTTTGCCCAGGTCTTCTTTGGCGACCTTCAGCTCCAATACAGAAGTCTGTTCACCTTCCACTTCAGTGACCACGACAGCATCCGGATTGTCAACAAGGGATTTCGCAAGATATTCAACCAGCTCTTTCATTTCAAGTACCCTCTGTGCGTTGGCTGCCGCACCTGCGAAATCACAGGAGCGGCAATTATTGTGCGGCTTTAAGCAGGCTGCGCACGGTGTCGGACGGCTGAGCCCCACGGTCCAGCCATTTCTGCACTTTTTCTTTGTCCACATTGAATTCGGCGGGGTCGGTCATGGGGTTGTAGAACCCGAGAAATTCCAGAGGACGGCCGTCACGGCGGGTTTCGCTGTTAACGGCGACAATGCGGTAAGACGGTTTCTTTTTGCTGCCCATACGGGTAAGTCTGATCTTGATAGCCATTATAATTCTTCTCCAATATCTTAAGTTTATAATATTGCTTGGAAAGGTGCAACTATAATAATTTTGAGGGATATTCAACAGATATTATTATAATGCATCCTCGTGTCGTAACGCCTTTAGTCCATTATTTGCGGCTTACCCGGCCGGGCAGAGAATATTTTTTATTCCCGCTCTTTGAAAATTAAGCTTTTTTCAGCCGGGGGCAAGATGATAAATAAAAACATAGGCATATCCGGCTGTTAGCGCCGTTTTTTATTCTGCCGCTCCCGTTTGCGTTCTTTTTGTTTTTTCTTTTTATCAATTTTAGACGAGCCGCCCCCGCCAAATCCGCCGCCCAAACCCGGCCCGCCGGGCAGTCCGGGTATGCCGCCAAAGCCTCCGCCCAAGGCGTTGCCGAGGCCCGGCGCGGCAGGAGCGGAACCGCCCAGGCCGCCGGCCATGCGCTTCATCATTTCGCGCATCTGTTCAAACTGGCGGAGCATCTGGTTGACGTCCTGCAGCGTGGTGCCGCTGCCTTTGGCGATACGCTGCCGGCGGCTGCCGTTGACGATTTTCGGGTCCCGCCGCTCCTGTTTGGTCATGGAGTTGATGATGGCTTCGGTGCGATTCAAGTCTTTTTCCGGCACGGCCATGTCGCCCAGTTTGTTGCGCAAGGCACCCATGCCGGGAATGAGCTTTAAAATGCTGTCCAAAGAGCCCATGGAGCGCAGACGCCGCATCTGGACGAGAAAATCATCCAGGTTAAACTCGGCCTTACGCATCTTGCGGGCCAGCTCTTCGGCTTCTTCTTCCTCAATAAGGGCTTCGGTTTTTTCAATAAGGGTGAGCACATCGCCCATGCCCAAAATGCGGCCGGCAATGCGGTCGGGGTGAAAGACCTCCAGGGCGTCGATTTTTTCGCCCATACCCACAAATTTGACCGGCGCGCCGGAGACGCTTTTAATGGACAGGGCCGCGCCGCCGCGGGCGTCACCGTCCATTTTGGTCAGGATTACGCCGCTGATGTTCAGGGCCTCGTTAAAGGCCTTGGCCGCGGTTACCGCATCCTGGCCGGTCATGGCGTCGGCCACGAACAAAATTTCAGACGGCCGAACCGCTTCTTTGATGGATTTGAGCTCCTGCATGAGGGGTTCGTCCACATGCAGGCGGCCGGCGGTGTCCACCAGCACCACGGTGCTTTGGGTCAGCCTTGCCGCAGCCACGGCATTTCTGGCGATGTCCACCGGATTCATGCCGGTTTGGCTGGGGTAAACGGGCATGTCCAGTTGCCCGGCCAGAGTGGTTAACTGGTCAATGGCCGCCGGGCGGTATACGTCGGCCGGAACCAGGTAGGGGCGCATTTTGCGCTCGCGCAGGAGATGGGCCAGCTTGGCCGCGCTGGTGGTTTTACCCGAACCTTGCAGGCCCACCAGCATAATCACATGCGGTTCGGACCCGGTGAGGTTGAGCTCCTGGGTCTGGCCGCCCAAAAGCTCCACGAGCTCTTCATTGACCACCTTGACCAGATATTGGCCGGGGGTGACATCGCGCAGCACTTCCTGGCCCAGAGCCCGCTCGGTGACTCTGGCGATGAAGTCTTTGACCACGGGCAGGCTGACGTCGGCCTCCAGAAGGGCGAGGCGTATTTCGCGCAGGCCTTCCTGGATGTTGCTTTCAGTCAGGCGGATGTTGCCGCCCAGTTTGCGGAAAACTCCGCTGATTTTGTCGGAAAGTGAATCAAACATAGCTGCCGACTGTAATGTACCTTTTATAGTTTTTGCGCTGGCTTAAGCGTAAAGCGCCTGCGAGTTACTTGAGTTTTGCCGCCAAGTCAAGGACGGTCGCTTAGCCGCGACAGGCCTTGGCGGCTCGGGCAAACCCCGCGGCCGCGCGGTGGATGACCGCTTCGTCAACGCAGAAAGCCAGCCGGAAATGGCCGGACAGGCCAAAGCCCGAACCGGGCACAGCCAGGATGAGCTCGTCGACCAGGCGGGCCACAAAGGTCTTGTCGTCGCCGCCCGGCGCCTGCGGGAAGAAATAAAACGCGCCCTGGGGCATGGCGAAAGAAATGCCCGCATCCTTAAGCGCTTTGGCCATGGCGTCGCGGCGGCTCAAGTAAATGCTTGCGTCCACCTGGGAGCCCAGAGCGGCGGCCATGAGGTGCTGGCCCACCGCAGGCGGGTTGACGAAGCCCAAGATGCGGTTGGTCATCATCAAAGCGGCTTCCAGGCGTTCACGGCCGGGCATGTGGGGCGACATGGCGAGGTACCCGATGCGCTCGCCGGCGAGCCCTAAGCTTTTGGAAAAAGAGCCGGCCACCACGGCGTATTCATACAGGGGCAGCAAGGCGGGCACCTTGATGCCGTCAAAGGTCAGAAAGCGGTAAGGCTCGTCGGAGACCAGGAAAATAGGCCGCCCGTATTCCGCGCTTTTGCGGGTGAGCAGGGCGGAGAGTTTTTTAAGGCTGTCCGCGTCATAGACCTGGCCGGTAGGGTTGTGCGGGGTATTGATGATAATGGCCCGGGTCTTGGGGTTAATGGCCGCGGCAATGGAGTCCAAATCCAGTTGGAAAGTCAGGGGCAGGGAAGCCACTGCCTTGAACACGCCCTGGTGATTGCCCACATAAAACCCGTATTCCACAAAATAGGGAGCGGGCGCGAGCACTTCGTCGCCGGGGGCGAGAATGGCCTTGAACAGGGCATTGAGGCCGCCGGCCGCGCCGCAGGTCAGGATAACGTCGTGACCGCCAAGCTTGATGCTTTGCTCCTTGCTCAAATGCTCGGCCAGGGCCTCTCTGGCCCAGGGGTAGCCGCCGTTGGGCATATAGCCGAAAAACAGCGGCTCACCGCTGCGCATCGCAAGATCATGCATGGCTTTGACCACGGCGGCCG
>CBDTYX010000187.1:0-4418 GCA_965364745.1 uncultured Desulfovibrionaceae bacterium
CATATGCCCGTCATGCCCACAGGCATGCATACATCCCGGATGCGTTGAAGCAAATGGCAGTACGGTTTCCTCACTCACAGGCAGGCCGTCCATATCCGCCCGCAACATGATATACGGCCCCGGTCGTCCGCTGTCGAGCAAAGCGGTGACGCTGGTGCCCACCTCGCCGCACACCGGAGTGTAGCCAAGTTTACGCAAGATGTCGGCTACATATTCAGCCGTACGCGTTTCCTCAAAGGCCAATTCCGGGATGGCGTGCAAAGCCCGCCGCGCTTCAACCATAAACGGCAAGGCCTCGGCGATTGCCTTGTCTAAATATTGCCCAATGTCAGACATATACATATCCTCTCAACTCGTAGCGGCAAAAGACCGCTCACCCGCCTCGGTTCATAATCCCAGACCCTTTTGACTGTATCCGCTTTATCCGCCAAGCGCAACGCCCTTTCAATTAAGAAACTCCGCCTCAACAGGAAAAAGCGCATAAATACCCTTGCATTTAATCGGAATATAACTAATCTTACCCCTGCACTTAGCCATTAAAGGATTCAGCCATGAGCAGTTTTTGCACTTTTGCCGAGTATACCCGGTCCATTAATTTTTTTGGCCCCCACACTCCCAAAGGGCTGGCGGCGCGGTTCGGCAGTCCGCTTTATATTTATAATGAAAGCATCCTGCGCGCCCGCTGTCGGGAAATGAAAAGCCTGTCCGATCTTCCCAATTTTCACGTGCATTATTCAGCCAAGGCCAATGCCAACCCCGCCCTGCTCAAAATTATCCGCTCCGAGGGCCTGCGTGTGGACGCCATGTCGCCCGGCGAGCTGTTTTTAGAAGAGCAAGCCGGTTTTACTCCGGAAGAAATCATCTATATCTGCAACAACGTCTCGACTGAAGAGTTGCGCCTGCCCCTTGATAAAGGACTGCTCGTCGGCGTGGACAGCCTGTCCCAACTGGATGCCCTGGGACGGCTCAACCCCGGCGGCCGGGCCATGATCCGCTTTAACCCCGGCATCGGCGCCGGCCACCACCAAAAAGTCATTACCGCCGGAGCACATACCAAGTTCGGCATAGGACGGGGCGACCTGCCGGCCCTGCGTGAAATTTTAAAACGCCACAAGCTTACCCTGGTCGGCCTCAACCAGCATATCGGCTCCTTGTTCATGGAGCCGCACGGCTACTTGGAGGCCATGGACGTGCTGCTGGAAGTGGCCGAAGAGTTTTTGCCCGGCCTCACCGTGGTGGATTTTGGGGGTGGTTTCGGCATTCCCTACCACAAATACGATGCGCAGCCGCGCCTGGATATCAAACTCCTGGCCCAAGGCTTTCACAAGCGCATTACGGACTGGGCCGACAAACATAACTATTCCGGCCGTTTTCTCATTGAACCCGGGCGTTATGTGGTTGCCGAAAGCGGCCTGCTCCTCGGCACGGTCGCAGCCACTAAAAACAACGGACCCATTCGCTTTGTGGGCACGGACCTCGGCTTTAACGTGCTGGCCCGCCCCGTGCTTTACGATTCATACCACGATATCGAAGTCTACCGTGAAGGCGCGCCCGATAAGATGGAAGGCATGCCCCAAACCCTGGTAGGCAATATTTGCGAGAGCGGCGATATTCTGGCCAGAGAGCGGTTGCTTCCGGAGCTGAAAGAAGGCGATCTTCTGGGCGCTCTGGATGCCGGAGCTTACGGTTACGCCATGAGCTTCCCCTACACCCAGCGCCTGCGCCCGGCCGAAGTGCTCATTGACTTAAACGGCGATGCCCGCCTCATCAGGCGCCGCGAAACCGTGGAAGATTTATTGTCCCTTGTGCCCTGAGCCCGACGCCCCTGTTTGTAAACACAAGCCGCCGGATTCGCGTCGTGAGTCCGGCGGCTTTCGCATGTGACTGGACAATATGTAATACCTTTTTATATTAATTCAGGCTAAGATGTTTATCGGCCGCCCTCCGGCACACCAGCGGAGCGGCCGTAATTTTTAATGATCAAGCTATGAAAACCAAATCCGCCGTCCTCTCATCTTCCGTTGCCGCAACCGCGCCCTCGCCCACCTCTATCCGGGTGCTTTTGGGCATTACCTGGCCGCAACTCATGATGATGCTCTTCCAGATGCTCATCGGCTTTACTGACGTATTTGTAGCCGGACGCATTGAAGGCGGCGTGCAGGCGGCCTTGGGTCTAGTCACCGAGTGCATGTTCGTGTTCATGGTTTTGGGCATGGCCATCGCCAATGCCGGAGTGGCCACCATCAGCCAGTCTTTAGGCGCCAGGCTGGCGCGCCGCGCCCAGCGCTATGTGGGCCTCTTGTTCACCTTAGGGCTCGCCTTCTGCCTGCTTATCGTCATGGCCACCATGCTTTGGCGCGAAAATTTTCTGGACCTTTTAAGCGTGCCCGACGCCATCCGGCCCATTACTTCCTATTTTCTGACCATTTTCATGTTCCTGCTCCCGGCCCAGTATCTGCTGGTCATTTCCAACGCCGTATTTCGCGCCCACCAATACTTGCGCTTCCCCTTAATCTGCAACTTCGTCATTTTTGTGCTTAACGCTTTTGCCGACTTCGGCTTCGGTCTCGGCTACTGGGGCCTGCCCAATTTAGGCTATCAGGGCGTGGCCTGGGCCACCTTCATTTCAGTCACCGCCGGCGCGGCCTTCAATATGCTCTTCATTTTCAAAAAAGGCTTGTTCACTCGCCACTCCATCCCGGTCTGGCGCTGGGTGCGGCGCGGCACGCCCTACCTGGTCAAGGTGGCCAGCCCGGCTGCAGCCTTGCAGTTCATGTGGTGCATCGGCTATCTTTTGTTGTTCACCATTGTAGGCAATCTGCCCTCCGACGCGGTCAACGCTCTGGCCGGCATGACCGCGGGCATGCGGGTGGAATCTTTGCTCTTTTTGCCGGGCATGGCCTTCAGCATGACCGCCTCCATTCTGGTGGGGCAATCTTTGGGCGCGGGCAAACCCAAAGAAGCCAAGCACATCGGCCGCAAACTGCTCATGGTCGGCATCGCCTGTATGAGCTCCGCGGCCGTGATCCTCTGGCTGCTCATCGATCCCATCTGCGCATGGCTCACGCCGGATCCGGCCGTGCAGGCCCATGCCCGCGCCTATTTGCGCATCAATATTTTATCCACCCCGTTCACCATGACCAGCATGACCTTAACCGGGGTAATGAGCGGGGCCGGAGCCACGCTCTATGGCTTCATCGCCAACGGCGCCGGGTTCTGGCTGGTGCGCTTGCCCATGGCCTATCTTTTAGGGCATATTATCTGGCAAACCTCAACCGGCGTATTTTTGTCCATGCTCGTAGGCCAGATGGTGCAGTCCAGTCTGCTCCTGTATATTTTTGAACGTAAAGACTGGCCCCGTTTCAGCATGATCAAGCGTCGGGTCAAGGAATAAACCGGTAGGGATCTTCACCCGCCCCACTTCGCGGGAAATTCGTTAGCCTAAAAAAGCCGCGTTGCGCAAAGGAACATCTATGCCCAGCATCTGCCACCAGTGTGAAATGAACTTTACGCCCATCACCATTGAAGGCATGGCCGTTTATGAAAAATATCTGGCCAAGCAAACCCACCGCGCCTCGGATTTTTCCATGGGCAACCTCTGGGGTTGGGCCGAATATTACGGCCTGGAGTGGTGCTTTGCCGAACACATCTGCTGGATCAAGCAAACCAAACCCGAAGAATGCTACTGGGCGCCGGTGGGCGACTGGCGCGCCGTGGACTGGACCAAATGCGACTGGCCGGCCGGCCTGCACTTTGTGCGCGTGCCCGACGATCTGTTGGAACTCTGGAAATCCATCTTGGGCGACCGCCTCGAAATAACCGAGACTCGCGGGCACTGGGACTATCTATACCTCGTTTCCGAGTTGGCTGAACTTAAAGGCAACCGCTTCCACCGCAAAAAGAATCACTACAACCAGTTTCTCAAGCAATACAACTGGCGCTACCAAAACCTCACCGCCGCCGACATTCCGGCCGTACTATGCATGCAGGAAGACTGGGTGCAGTGGCGTGAAGACGCTGATTCACCCAGCTTGCTTGCCGAAAACGATGCCGTATTTCGCGTGCTGGAAAACTGGGAGCGCTTCCCCACCCTCATAGGCGGGGCCATTTTCATTGATGAGGTCATGGCCGCTTATACCGTAGCCGAACCCCTGGGCGACACTCTGGTTATCCACTTTGAAAAAGGCCACGATAAATATCGCGGCATCTACCAGGCCATTAACGCCATGTTCCTGCAACACAGCGGCGACGGCTTCACCTACTCCAACCGCGAACAGGATCTCGACGATCCGGGCTTGCGCAAAGCCAAAGAAAGTTATAACCCCGTGGACTACGTCCGCAAACAAAAGGCCAGGGTGTTGTAAAGGACGAAGGCAACTGGAGGAAGGGAACCAAAAGGAGCTAAGCCCCTTTAGGTT
>CBDTYX010000188.1:0-4370 GCA_965364745.1 uncultured Desulfovibrionaceae bacterium
TGAACCCCGATTGGGCAGGGAGCGCTGGATTGGGTCTTTGACTTTGAACCGCACCATTTCCGAGCTTGGAGATAGTCCGTATTTTTCGGAATTTTCAATTCAAGAAGCCATCCCTTGGCCGGGCGCCGATTAACTCAAAACGATAAAAACAAAACGGCCGCGCGATTTCCAGGAAATCACGCGGCCGAAAATTTCGGCATTACGGCGGTCCGGCTATGCAGGGGCGGGGCTGTCTACGACCGGCACCCGGTGCAGTAGCCCTCAAAGAAAATATTGGCTCCGGTTACGGTAAAGCCGGGCACCTTGGGCCTGGGCTCCTCAGGCATATCTTCCAGCGGAATATCGTAAATGCGGCCGCAAACCAGGCAAGTGGCATGGTGGTGCTTGTCGCAGCAACCGTCAAAACGCTTGATGTTCTCGCCGATGTTCAGCTTTAGAATGGTCTCGCTCTGCGCCAGATGCTCCAGATTGCGGTAGACCGTGCCCAAACTGATGCGCGGCAGACGCTTGCGCACAATATTATACAACTCATCCGCCGTGGGGTGGGTGTTCAACTTGCGCAGCTCGTCCAAAATCACGGAGCGCTGCACAGTCATGCGAGTTTGCGGTGCTGTTTGAGCCATAATATTTTTCCTTGAGTAAAAATTTTGACCCGCGACCAAACGCAACGCAACCTTACGCGCAACGCCTGGTCAAGAAACAAAATTTATATTGTTGTATTGTGATTACTATTATCAATAATAACCACAAAATGTCAATAGACAACCTTTTGGGCGGACAAAGTTTGGCGGGCGAAGGCGCCGGCGAGGGGGAACCGCTAGGAGCGGCTCATCCTGAGCGAAACGCAACGCAGCAAAGGCGAGCTATATTTATAAAGCCGCTCCTAATGGTTCCACCTTCTACGGACCTCTCCCCTTCCTGAGCCCCAATAGGGGGGGTATACTGCGGGCGGATAAAGTAGCCGGAGCACCGTCGCGCGGTCATTGTTCGTTAAAGAAGCCGACCCAAACCAGGCAAGGCGGTATAGCCCGGTTCAGGTCGGCTGATGCGCCGCGTTCAGCTTTTGTCATTCTGAGCGCAGCGAAGAATCCATCTTAAAAAACAATGCTCTCTAACTCTAAATATCTTCTTCGCCCTCCCCGCCCATCCCGGCCACAGCCAAACGCCGCAGCAATTCCTCGGCCAACTGTCGGGAAGACACGCCGCGCAAAACGGCAACCACATCACGTTGCGCCGCAGCTTCTTCCGCTGTGGGATAGCGCCCGACCGGGAGCCCTAAAAGACACGGCCCCACCCCGCGCGACACCCACTCCGGCGAAATCTGCCTGGCTTGCAGCAAAATTAGCAGCCAACTCGCCGGAATCCGCCCACGCGCCCGCGCGGCGGCGATGTCCGCCTCCGCGATGCCGAAAAATTCCGCTAATTCGGCGTCTTCGCGTAGGCCAAGGATGGCCCGGATGCGGGCCAGTTGAGCGCTGAAAGAGATATCCATGCTTTCTTCATGACCCATAAATTCGCCTTCTTTGAATGAATCAATTTTTTGCATCAAATATTTACCTAATATGGTGAAATTACAAAACTATTTTCAAATAATGATACTTATAGTCTGTAGACTTATAGTCATCATTATTGATTCTGGCAAGATAATCGAGGTTAAATCTATGCCGGAATACAGCAAACAAGACTTGAAGATTTTAAAGAAGTTCGGCGCGGCTGTGCGTGCCAGACGGGATGAGCTGGATATTTCCCAGGAAGAGCTAGCGGAAAGGGCCGGTCTGCATCGCACCTACATAGGCGGCGTCGAGCAGGGCCGCAGAAATTTAAGCTTGTTGAATATTATAAAAATCACAAAAGCCTTGAAAGTACGACCCGGTGAGATGATGGACGCTACGGAAAGGGGAAATAGCAAAAAGGGTTAATATGTCAAATGAATGTATTCAATTAGCCATAGCTGTCGGAACGTGGTTTACTGGCATTGCGGCCCTTATAGCCTCTTGTGTTTCTTTATGGATTGCAACAAGAAAAAAATCTCATAAAATCGATGTAAAAGCTTACACTGGTTTTTATTCAGATACTTTTGGTTATATCAGATGTAGCAAAAGTTCTCCAAGTCGAAGATCTTCTCATCTAGAGGAAATTCTAGAGATAATTGTTAAAAATAGAGGAGAAATCCCCTTTGTTATTCATTCATTAGAAATAAGGTTTAAAAAGTTAAATAAAAAAATAACCTTAAATGTTTTTCCACAACATAATCAACAAAGAGATAGCTTCAATAAACGTATTGCGCCAGGAGAAAATACAATTTATTTTTACTCTTTTAGCACTCTAATTCTGACACAGGAACTTTATGAACTCTTTCTTTATGCTATACATACAAAGAAAAAAATTTCTATATATGCAATCACAGGGTTTGAGAACAAAAATAAAGTCAAAATGCCAATTGATTTTATCGATTATGTTAAAAATTTAAATAGTTCAACCATACCTAATTAGCTAAACATAAAATACAAACTCTTTTGCCCTCTACTAACATGCTATTATAATTGCGTCACCACCGCCTCGGCAATCCTGAAATCCAGCTCCGTATCAATATCCAACGAGCGTTCAGGCGGCATAACATACGCCGCCGTCTCCGGAGTCAGGAAGCTCTTGCTTTCCCGCAGCCACTCCACTTCCGCCACATACACCGCGCCGTTGAGGGCGTAGACCTCGGGCATATCCTGGCGGCGGGTCGGCAGGGCGTCTTTGGGGAACAGGGGCAGCAGGCGGCGGGAATCACTTAGGCTGAACATCCACCAGGGGGCGTGGTGGGGGGCGCTTACGGACACGCAGGCCGGGGCGTGCTCGTCTATACAAATTTTCAGGGCCGCGCTGATGTCCGCGCCCGTGCGCAAGGGGGAGGTGGGCTGCAAGAGGACCACGTAATCGTAGGTTTCAGGCAGGGCGTCCAGGGCGTGCAGCACCGGGGCGATGCCCGGCGTGTCGTCGCGGGCGAGCTCCGCCGGGCGAGTGAACGGCGCTTTGCCGCCCCATGCTTTGGCAGTCTCAATGATGTCCGCATCGTCCGAGGAGATGATCACCCGATCCAGTTCCGGGGCGTGTTTGGCCGCGGCAATGGTCCAGGCGATGAGCGGGCGGCCGGCCAGGGCACGGATGTTTTTGCCGGGCACGCCTTTGGAGCCGCCCCGGGCCGGGATCACGGCCAGCACCCGTTTGCCCGCGATCATGCGAACACCTCGGCGTATTCTTCCTCGGCCCGCTTGAGGTCTTCGAGGCGGCCGATGTCCAGCCAGTATTCGTTGATGACGTAAGCGGCCGTGTTCATATCCCGCTCCATAAGCAGGGTGAACAGGTCGGGCATGGTCAGGCATTTGCCGCGCCCCACGGCGGAGAGCATGACCTCAAAAGCCTGGGGCGCCAGGGCGTAGACCCCGCCGTTGACGAAATCTTTGCGGATGGGCTTTTCCTCAATGGAGGTCAGGCGGTTGCCCTGGGTCTGGATAACCCCGTAAGGCACCTGCATGGCGTATTCGCGCACGCCCATGGTGGCCACGGCCGCGTTGAGGTGGTGGAAATCCAGAAAACCCGCGTAATTAAGCGTGGTCAGCACGTCGGCGTTGCTGATCAAACAAGGCAGGCCCGGCCGCTCCGGCAAGAGGCTTAAGGCTCCGGCCGTGCCCAGGGGCTCGGGCTCGTGCAGATACTGAATATTGGCCCCGTGCTTGCGGCCGTCGCCGAAGTAATCCTCGATCACCCCGGCCCGGTAATTGACCGAGATGAAAAAATTATAAAACCCGTTGGCCAGAAAGCGCTCCAGAATGGTTTCCAGCACCGGCTTGCCGCCCACCTTGAGCATGGGCTTGGGCGTGTCTTCCGTAAGCGGGCGCAAACGCGTGCCCAGGCCCCCGGCCATGATGATCACCCAGTTTTCCCGCGAGGGCGTGGTCATAACCTCAGCCAAGGTTTTGACCCCGACCAGGGCCCCGGCCTCGTCCACCACCGGCAGGTGCAGGAAGCTGCGCTCGGTCATGAGCGCGGCCAAATGCGCGTTGGTGTCCGACGGCTTGGCCGTGGCCGAAGCCCGGCTCATAATCCTGGTCACCGGATCCTGCAAAGTCGCGCCGGACAAAAGGCCGCGCCGCAAGTCGCCGTCGGTGACCAACCCTTGCAGCTTCATGCCCTCGCCCGCCACCAGCACAATGCGCGAACCCGTGGTGTTCAAACTCTCCACCGCATCCGCCACTGTGGCAGCGGGAGAAATAACGGATTTTTTCCAGTCTTTCATTTTATGAGGCCTCCGCCGGGGAGGGAAAACCATAAGGAGCTAAGCCCCTTAAGGTTTTCCCTCCCCGGACCCCTCCCTTTCCTTA
>CBDTYX010000189.1:0-4365 GCA_965364745.1 uncultured Desulfovibrionaceae bacterium
ATCCACATATTTCTCCTGGATTGTTGTTAAGCCGCTTGGGATGCGGCCAGCCAGCGGCCGTTTTTTTTGCTCAAACAACAGGCAAAGGCGCTTTTCAGCAGGCGCATGCCCAAGTTGATGAGCATGATCAGAACGCCCATGGCGCAGGCCGGGGCTAGGTCTCCGGCATCGTCCATATTGGCGATGGCTACCGAAGCCAGAGGCAGGTCGGCGTTGTACAGGAAGATGACCGCCGATACTGTGGTCATGGAGTTGACGAAGAAAAAGAAGAATATTTCCAGAATGGCCGGGGCGCACACCGCCACGGTCACTCGCTTGAAAGTGACCCAAAAAGGCACGCCCAGGACGTAGGAAACGGTTTCAAACTCCTTGTCCAGCTGCTTAAGGGCGGTGGTGGCCGTAAAAAAGCCCACAGTGAAAAAATGGATGGTGTTGCACAGCACCAGAATAAACAGGCTGCCGTAAAGGGCGTTGCAAGGGTTGGGAATTTTCAGCGGCCCCAGGCTCCAGGTCGGGGAGTTGAAAAAAAATATGTAGGCGAAGCCGATGACCATGCCGGGCAGGGCCATGGGCAGCAGGGCCAGTAATGAAGCAGCCTTGCGCAGACAGGCCAGACCCTTGCTTTTTTCTACCAGATAGGCGCTGGTAAAGCAAAAAATCGTGCCGAAAAAAGCCGACCAGGCGGCCATTTTCAGGCTGCCCCACAGGGCGGCGTAACCGCCGCCGCCAACGCCGGAAAAGGTATAGTGCGCCAACCCCAGGCTTAACTCATAAGGCCAGACCTTAACCAGGGAAGCCAGGGCCGCCGCGGAGAAGAAGCAAAACATCAGAGCGCCGATAAACCAGCAATAGGCGGAAAATATGCTGTCTCTCAATCGGCTGGGCCTGGGAGAAAAGGGCTTGCTCCTGCCGCCCAGTTGGGCGGATTGACCTTTGCGGGCCAGGTGATCGATCAGGAAAGCCGCAACCACCGGGAAAAGCAGGATCACGCTGACCACCGAGCCCATGGAGAAGTTTTGTTGGCCGATGACCTGCTTGTAAATATCCGTAGCCAGCAAATTATAACTGGCGCCTACAATTTTCGGCGCGCCGAAATCCGTGAAGGCAAGGATAAAGCAGAGCACAGCGGCGCTGGCCAGGCCATATTTCACGGCCGGCAGGGTGACGTTCCAGAAAAAGCGCAGCGGGGAAACGCCCATGGACTTGGCCGCGTCAGCCAATTGCCCGTCGCTGAGCCGTAAGGACGTGGCCAGGATGACGACCGCTTGCGGAAAAGTGTAGACCGCTTCAGCCAGGATTACGCCCACCGGGCCGTAAAGTTCAATATCAAGACCGGGAAGCAGACCGAAAAGACCTCTGGTGACGAGGCCTTGGCGGCCGAACAAATAGACCAGAACCAGGCCGTTCAGCAGGGTGGGCGCCAACATAGGAACCAGGGCCAGGGCAAAAAGGACCCCTCGGCCGCGCATCAGGGTGCGGGTCAGCCCGTAGGCGTAGGCGAAGGCTGCGGGGATAACCAACAAGGTGGTGGCGCAGCTTATGAACAGGCTGTTTTTGATGGATGTCCACAGCGCCGGAGATGCGAAGTAAGCTTTGTAGTTGCCCAGGGCCACCCAGTTGCCGCTGCCGTCGCTGAGGCTTTTCCAGATAACTTGGACCAGGGGCAGCACCACTGCCATAGTTAAAACGGCCAGGACAAGCGTCAACAACAATCCTTGCAGGTGTTTGTCGCAATCAAGACCGGATAAAAGGCTGAAGCTGAACGCTCGGGGAGGTTTATTTTCCAGGGCGGCCGAAGTTGCCATCTAGGGGTTCCTTTTTTCAAAAGCGTGTAAGTGCTCGGGCGGCAGTCGGATGCTGACCGGGGTGGATATTTGCAGACCTTTTTCCAGAACCAATGGAGCGGACCAATCCGCAGCCAGAGAAATATTTCTAAGACCGGCATTGAGCTCCAGATCCACCCGGAAGTAGCTCCCCCGGTATTCCAGACCTGTTAGTTTTGCGCGGAAGCAGTTGGCGCTTGCCTGGGAGCGTTCGGCCAGTTGAATGTGTTCAGGGCGGATGCCCAGAAGCGGAGGCGCTTGCAGGGGCAGATCATCCTTGTAGCTGACCAGCGGGGTGTGCCCGCACAGCTCGGTTTTGAACACGCCCCGTTCTTTGCGCTGAGCTTCTTTGATAAAGTTCATGCTGCCGATGAACGAAGCTACAAAGTCATCCGCGGGGTCCTCATACAATTCGGCAGGTGAGGCGCATTGGACGACTTTGCCTTTGTTCATGACCGCGATCAGATCGGACATGCTCAAGGCTTCTTCCTGGTCATGGGTGACCATGATGCCGGTGATGCCCATTTCCGCGACCAGTTTTTTGATTTCCGCGCGCAGATGGACGCGCACTTTGGCATCCAGGGCTGAAAGCGGCTCGTCCAGGAGCAGAAGCTGCGGCGAGAGCGCCAGAGCTCTGGCCAAGGCCACCCGCTGCTGCTGCCCGCCGGACAACTGCGCGGGGTAGTGTCCTGAATAATTGGTCAGGCCCACCAGGTTTAAAAGGCCATCAACTCTGGAGTTGAAAAATTTAGGCCTTTTCAGGGAATGCCGCAGAGCATAGGCCACGTTTTCCCAGGCGGTCAGATTGGGGAAAAGGGCGTATGATTGAAAGACAATGCCCACACCTCTTTTGGCCGGGCTTAAGTTGGAAACATCCTGCCCGCTGATGCGGATTATACCGCTGCAGGGATCTTCCAGGCCCGCGATGATGCGCAGCAAAGTTGTCTTGCCGCAGCCGCTGGGGCCGAGAATGGTCAAAAACTGCCCCTTGCATATGCTTGCATAAACGCTGTCCAGCACCAGGTGCGAGCCGTAGCGCTTGGAGATGTTCAGGCACTGGACATGAGGCATGAGTGGTGAAGCGGACATGATTGCCCCCTTAAGGTCCGGCCCGGAGCTGCAAAAACTCCGGGCCGGCGGCAATAATTATTTGCTTTCAGACTTGGCGTCATAGCGCCTGGTCCATTCGGCCAGAATCCGCTCTCTGTTTTCCGCGCCCCAAGCCAGGTCGTTGGCGGGGATGAGTTGGGCGGCCGGGTCAGCAGGATAGCCGGCCGGCACAGGCGCATTGGTCTTTACCGAGGTCACCGGGAAGAAGGAGGCATAGGCCTCCATGGCCTCCTGACTGATAGCCCAATCCAGGAACACTTCGGCTTCGGGGTTTATCTCGCTCTTGCGCACCAGGGCGCTGGCCTCCACATCCCAGCCCGAGCCTTCCTTGGGGTAGTAGATCTCCACCGGGTCGCCCTTTTGCTTCTGCATGGAAGCCCGGTAACACAAGGTTATGCCCAAAGCCGCCTCTCCGGCCGCGGCCATTTTGGCCGGTTTGGATCCGGAATGGGTATATTGGGCGATGTTTTGATCCAGAGCGTCCAGATACTCCCAGCCCTTTTCTTCGCCCATGAGTTGAAGGATGCCGGCCACCGCCAGATAGCCGGTGCCGGAAGAGGCCGGGTTAGGCATGGTGATTTGTCCCCTGTAGGCGGGATGGAGAAGATCCTGATAGCTGTTCGGCATCGGCAGCCCCAGGGCTTTTTGTTCATGAACGTTGAGCACAAAGGCGTCCATGTAGGCTTTAGTGCCTACCCAAGCCGGGGGATTGGCGGCGTCTCTCATTTTGGCGTTGACCCTGTCCAACCCGGCCGGCGCGTAAGGTTCAATCATGCCGGTCTTATCAATGACGATGAGCGAGGTCGCGGAAATGCTCCAAATAACGTCAGCCTGGGGATTGTCTTTTTCCGCCAGCAGTTTGGCGGTAATCACTCCGGTGGAGTCGCGGATGATTTTTACCTGGATGTCCGGGTGGCTTTGCTTGAACTTTTCCAGGTAAACCGGCAGTTCATCGTCTTCAAGCGCGGTGTAGACCAAAAGTTCCGCCCGCGCATTTTGCGGCGCCGGGTGGAAGACGCTTAAAATCAAAAATAGTCCCAGGAAACAAAGGGAATACAGTCTGAAATTGTGCATGACATCTCCTGATGTGCGGTTAAAGGTCATGGTTTTGAACCTTTTGATCAGGAAACAAAATAAAAGAATATTGTGGCGGAGAAGTTACTGAAATGCAGATTGTTGATTACAAAACGCAACGCGGCGCTATTGGGCGTCTTTGGGGCAATCCCCAACGGAATGTAAGCTTTTTCGCTGTTTCAGGCAAAAAAGTTTGTTACGCTTTATCTGCTTTGTAACCGTAAGGGCGCCCAATCGGGGCTGAGGAAGGGGAAAGGGCCGGAGAGGGAAAACCTGAAGGGGCTCAGCTCCTTGTGGTTTTCCCTCTCCGGTGCCTTCTTTATTTAATTATATTCTAACCGCACTTGGAGAAAGCGCA
>CBDTYX010000190.1:0-4361 GCA_965364745.1 uncultured Desulfovibrionaceae bacterium
CGAAATTGAAGAGCTGCGGCAACGGCTTATTGACAATGCCCCGGGCGTTTGGTCTGAAGTTTTTTCCAAATTTCCCGATATAGACAAGCATGAGCTGGAGCAACTTGTCAAGGAAGCAAGAGAGGAACAGAAAACAGGCAAGCCTCCTCGCGCCTTCCGGGCGGTGTTCCGCTTCCTGCGCGAAGCCGGGGGCATACGGGCGTAGACGAAAGATGTCGCGCTCTGGACAGGTTGAGGTAAAAAACATACATTATTAAGCTTGCCTTAATAAACACGGATTTAAATAAATCCGTCGGCGCTAAAAGGCCCGCTTAAGGCTTAAAGCTTCAGGCTCGTCAGACAGGAGAACATATGCCGGCAATTCCCATAGTCATTGAAACTTCAGGGCGCAGCGAACGCGCTTATGATATTTATTCCCGCCTTTTAAAAGACCGCATCGTGCTTTTGGGCACGCCGGTGGACGATCATGTGGCGTCGCTCATCTGCGCCCAGTTGCTGTTTCTCGAGTCCGAAGACCCGAAAAAAGAAATTCATATGTACATCAATTCCCCGGGGGGGCTCGTCACTGCAGGTATGGCCATTTACGACACCATGCAATACATCTCCGCACCGGTAGCCACTTTGTGCATGGGACAGGCCGCCAGCATGGGCGCGTTGCTGCTCTGCGCCGGAGAGCCCGGCATGCGCTATGCTCTGCCCAACAGCCGAATCATGATCCACCAGCCTTCAGCCGGATTTCGCGGCCAGGCCACGGATATCGACATCCACGCCAAAGAGGTGCTGCGCCAGAAAGAACGGCTTACGGAAATCATGGCTAAGCATACCGGACGCAGCATAGAAGAAATAACCGAGCGCACCGAACGCGACCACTTCCTGGACGCTGTGGAGGCCAAAGACTTGGGCCTGGTGGATAAAGTGCTGACTTCGCGGCGGGAAATCCAGGCGCAGGAAGAAAACTGACAATCGCTTCCCTGTGATTATTTTAAGATAAGCCATTTTTTTAAGGGTGTTTCATGAACAACAGAATAGATAATAATAATAATAATAATAACAAAATGCTCCGCTGCTCCTTTTGTGAAAAAAGTGAAGATCAGGTTGTGCATCTCATTGCCGGCCCCGACGGGGTAAATATCTGCAACGAATGCGTGAGCATGTGCAACGAGATCATCAGCAGTGAGCATATGAAGGAAGTGGTCGAGGGCGGCCGGCTCATTTCGCCCAAAGACCTGAAAACCAAACTTGATGAGTACGTCATCGGCCAGGACATGGCTAAAAAAGTTTTGGCCGTGGCCGTGCACAACCACTATAAACGCGTATTTTTCAAAGAAGCCCTGGGCGCTGACGTGGAGCTGGAAAAAAGCAATATCCTGCTCATCGGCCCTTCGGGCAGCGGCAAAACCCTGCTGGCCAAAACCCTGGCCAGGGTGCTGCAAGTGCCCTTCGCCATTGCCGACGCCACCACTTTGACCGAAGCCGGGTACGTGGGCGAGGATGTGGAAAACATCCTGGTGCAGCTTTTGCAAAACGCCGACTACAACTTGGAAGAAGCCGGCAAGGGCATTATTTATATTGATGAAATCGATAAAATTTCGCGCAAGAGCGACGGGCCGTCCATCACCCGTGACGTGTCAGGCGAAGGCGTCCAGCAAGCCCTTTTAAAAATCATTGAAGGCACGGAAGCCAACATTCCGCCCAAGGGCGGCCGCAAACATCCGCAGCAGGAATTTATCCGCATGGATACGTCCAATATCCTGTTCATCCTGGGCGGCGCGTTTATCGGCCTGGATAAAATCGTGGAACAGCGCACACACGGCTCAGCCATGGGCTTCGGCGCTAAAGTGGTCAGCATTAAAGACCGCTCCTTCTCGGAGATTCTGGATGAAGTCCACCCCGATGACCTGGTCAAATTCGGCCTGATTCCCGAATTCATAGGCCGCATTCCCATCATCACCCATGTGGATGACTTGAGCGAAGCCGACCTTGTGCACATTCTCACCGAGCCTAAAAATGCTCTGGTCCGCCAGTATCAAAAGTTGTTTGAACTGGACGGCGTGAAGCTGCGCTTTACGGATAACGCCATTAAAAGCATCGCCCGCCAGGCCATGGAGCGCAAAACCGGCGCCCGCGGCCTGCGCAACGTGCTGGAATCCATCATGCTGGATATCATGTATGAGTTGCCCGGCTACACGGACCTTAAAGAGTGCGTGATCAATCGGGCTGTGGTGGAAAAAGGGCTTGAACCCATCTTCTTGTTTGAAAACCCGCCTAAAGCCGCCAATGAACACAACGGCTAGGCGTATGTGAATTCTCTGCCCGGTTTGTCTGGTTTTAATTGCAAAAATTCCTAAAATAATTTTAATGGATATTTTTGCAAAGACCGTTGGCTGAAAAACGTGGTTTTCAGCCAACTCACGCCGCTTAATGCGGCGCAAAATCCTGACGGGTTTTGCGGTGTTTAATTTTGCAATTAAACACCGGGAAGCCGGCCGGGAAGCGACAAGGAAGTCGCGCCGCAAGCGCTCCGCCGCTTGTGGAATTATCCAGGATGCCCGGGGACATAAGCCTTCCCCCGGCTAGGAGGTTTTGATCATGGCTTTTGCAAGCGGCAATAACATATTGCCATTGATGTCATTGCGGGAAGTGGTCATTTTCCCCCGCTCCATTGTTCCGTTGTTTGTGGGACGCGAAGTTTCCATCAAAGCGATTGAAAGCGCGCTGGCCGCATATGACAAAAAAATTCTGCTGGTGGCCCAAAAAGAGCCTGAGTTGGAAAAGCCCGGCGTTGACGATTTGTTCACTGTGGGCACGGTCAGCCGGGTGCTGCAACTGCTCAAGCTCCCCGACGGCACGATCAAAGCTTTGTTTGAAGGCCTGTATCGCGCCAAGTGGCAGGCTGAAGAAAATTACGTTCCGGAATCAGGCGAATTCCCCTTGGCCAAAGTGTTTCCCCTGGCGGAAATCATGCTGGAGACCCCCGAGCGCGCCGCCTTGGTGCGCGCCACGTTGGAGGCCATGGAAGAATACGCTAAAATCAACAAAAAACTGCCCCAGGAAGCCCTGACCGCCATCATGGTCATGACCGACCCCGCGCGCATTGCCGATGCCATTATGCCCCACATGCGGGCCGATTATCGCAAACGCCAGGAAGTTTTGGAAATAGATGACGGCTTGCGCCGCCTGGAAAAGGTTTACGAGCTGCTGCAAGGCGAAATATCCATCTCAGGCATGGAAAAGCGCATCAAGAGCCGGGTGCGCACCCAAATGGAGAACAACCAGCGCGAGTATTATCTCAACGAGCAGATCAAGGCCATTCACAAAGAAATGGGTCGGGAAGAAGACCCCCAGGCGGAAGTGGTTGAACTGGAAAAGCGCCTGGAAGCCAAAGTCATGCCCGATGAAAACCGGGAAAAGGCCCGCCGCGAAATTAAAAAGCTGCGCCAGATGCCGCCCTCTTCCGCGGAATACACCGTAGTGCGCAACTATGTGGACTGGATCCTGGACCTGCCCTGGAACGTGCTCAAAGAAACGGACATTGACATCAAAAAGGCCAAAACCATTTTGGATGAAGACCACTTCGGCCTGGAAAAGCCCAAAGAGCGCATTCTGGAATATCTGGCCGTGCAAAAACTGGCCAACAAGCTCAAAGGCCCCATCCTCTGTCTGGTGGGCCCGCCCGGCGTCGGTAAAACCTCTCTGGCCAAATCCGTGGCCAGGGCCACGGACCGTGAATTTGTGCGCCTGTCCCTGGGCGGCGTGCGCGATGAAGCGGAAATTCGCGGCCACCGCCGCACTTATGTGGGGGCGTTGCCCGGCAAAATCATTCAGGCTTTAAAAAGGGTTAAGTATAACAACCCGTTGTTCTGCCTGGATGAAGTGGACAAGATGAGCATGGATTTTCGCGGCGACCCTTCAGCCGCTCTTCTCGAAGTCCTTGACCCGGAACAGAACTACACGTTTAACGACCACTACCTGGACATGGATTACGACCTGTCCCAGGTCTTCTTCATCACCACGGCCAACAGCCTGCATTCCATCCCCCTGCCCCTGCAGGACCGCATGGAAATTATCCGGCTGCCAGGCTATCTGGAAACGGAAAAGATGCATATCGCCAAGTCCTTCCTGCTGCCCAAGCAGATTGAAACCCACGGGCTCAAGGAGAGCAATGTGCATATTTCCGACCCGGCCATGCTGGACATTTTACGCAGCTACACCCGCGAATCCGGGGTGCGCAACCTGGAGCGCGAACTGGCCGCGGTCTGCCGTAAAACAGCCATGCAGCTGGTGGAAAACAATACTCTGGATAAAACCGTGCAGGTCACCTGCCGCAATTTGCCCTCCTTCCTGGGCATCAAAAAATTCCG
>CBDTYX010000191.1:0-4345 GCA_965364745.1 uncultured Desulfovibrionaceae bacterium
GACTCAGAAATTTTCCTACTGGGAAGATCTGACCATCCGCGAAAACCTGGAATTTGTGGCTCGCGTTTACGAAATGCCCAATAGTCGAGCCGCTGTGGATGAAGCCTTGCATAACCTGGGCCTGATCTCCCGCGCCGACCAACTTACCGGGGCCTTGTCCGGCGGCTGGAAGCAGCGCCTAGCTCTTGCCGCCTGCATGCTGCACAAACCGCGCTTATTGCTGCTGGATGAGCCCACGGCCGGGGTGGATCCGGCGGCCCGCCGCGATTTTTGGGAAGAGCTGCACCGCCTGGCAGCGCAAGGCATTGCCGTGCTGGTCAGCACCCATTATATGGATGAGGCCGAGCGCTGCCACAAGCTGGCCTACATTGCTTACGGGCAGCTTTTGGCCCAGGGCACGGCCGAAGAAATTACCGCCGCGCAAGGGCTGGTTACCTGGGCGGTGGAAGGGGGGAATTTGCCGGTTTTGGAGCAAACCCTGCGCCGCTGCCCGGAAGTGTTGCAAACCGCAACCTTTGGGCAAACCTTGCACGTCAGCGGTTTGTCCGGCGGAAATCTGGAACAGACGCTGAAAGCCGTGCTGGAGCGCATGCCCGGCCTGCGCGCAAAACCCATCGACACCAGCCTGGAGGATGTGTTCATCTACATGATGAACCGCGCCAAGGACAATTTCGCGGAGACGACATGACAGCTGTTAACGGAATGCTGACATTTTCCATCCGCCGCTGGTGGGCCATGGTGGTCAAAGAATTTCTGCAATTGCGCCGCGATCGGGTCTCTCTGGGCATGATTATCGGCATTCCCGTCATTCAGTTGGTGCTGTTCGGCTTTGCCATCAACACCAACCCCAAGCAGCTGCCCACCGCGGTAATCAGCTATGACCACAGCGAATTCACCCGTTCTTTTGTGGCCGCGCTGCGCAATTCCGATTATTTTCGCATAGTCGAAAACTTGCCCGATGAGCAAAGCGCCTATGAAGCTTTAACTAAAGGGGAAATGCAGTTTGTGCTCAATATCCCGGCGGACTTCACCAGGCGCCTTTTGCGCGGCGAGCGTCCGGCCCTGCTGCTTGAAGCCGACGCCACCGACCCCGGCGCCACGGGCATGGCCCTGGGCATAGTCCGGCAGCTGGCTTTCAGCGTGGCGGCCAAAGATCTGATCGGGCCCCTGGGGCACCTGTCCGGCGGCGAGCCGCCGTTTGAAGTGCGCGTGCATCGGTTGTACAATCCGGAAAACAACAGCCAGTATAATACCGTGCCCGGCCTCATGGGCGTGATCCTAACCTTCACCATGGTGATGATGACCGGCCTTGCCGTAACCCGGGAACGCGAGCGCGGCACCATGGAAAATCTTTTGTCCACGCCGGTTCGGCCTCTGGAGGTTATGGCCGGTAAAATTACGCCGTACATCGCCATCGGACTTGTGCAGGCCAGCATCATCTTGGGCGCGGCATTTTTTATGTTCAAAATCCCCTTTCAGGGCAGCATTACAGTGGTCTACCTGGGCGCGCTCTTGTTTGTGGCCGCAAACCTCACCGTGGGCATCACTTTGTCGTCCATTGCCCGCAACCAGCTTCAGGCCATGCAGTTCACCGTGTTTTACTTTCTGCCCAGCATTTTGCTGTCCGGGTTCATGTTTCCTTTTCGGGGCATGCCGGTCTGGGCGCAATATATAGGCAGCTGTTTACCGCTTACTTACTACAACCGCTTCATTCGGGGCATTTTACTCAAAGGCGCGGGTTGGGAAGAATCCTGGCCGCACATTTGGCCCATTCTTCTGTTTTTCTGTTTATTCATGGCTATTGCCGTGAAATTCTATCGCAAAACCCTGGATTAAACTTATTTTTACCTGTGGGGCCATAAAAAAGGCGGATTGTCCAAAGTTGCACAATCCGCCCGGTTATTTTCACGCGAGGGCGAAATTAAGCCACAGTGCGCACCCCTGAAAAAGTGGTCAGCTTGCTTTCGGCATAGGATAAAATCTGCGGAGTAAACAGGTCATCGAAGCCTTCGCCGGTTTCCCCATTCAGGCCGGCAAAAAATATATCCATGGACTCCATCTGCAAGTTTTTCCGCAAAGCGCCGGGCGTCAAAGCCGCGGCCGCTTCCTTGTTTTTGCCCAAAGAGTTTTTCAGACTGCTCATGGCCTCAATATCCGCCACATTCTCAGCCAGCTCTGGGTTGTCGTCAAAATACTTCTGCACGGCCTTGGCATCTTTATGGCTGCTGTAAACCTTAACCTTGCCGTTTTCATCAAGGGAAACGCGAAAATCCACATCTTCGGCCACACCGCGCTCTTTAAGCTCACGCTTGACTTGTTCGGCAAACTCTTGTTCCAGTTCGCTCAGCTTTTCGCTGATGGAGTTGGAATTAACCGTAATGCCGTCAGCCTTCATCTGTTTGATGATGTCCAAAGCGCGGGAGTTGGTGTTGAGCAGGGCCTTGCCCGGAGAAACATAAGCTTCCTGTTCGCCGGCTTTGACGGCGGCTTCTTGTTGGGTTTTGCGTTCCGCTTCGGTTTGATAAAAACTGATGCCGCTGCTGCTTGAGCTGATGCCGCTGATAGACATAATCTTTCCCCTTTTTATACCAAATATTGCTTTATAAAATTTGTGCCCGCCCAAAAGTGACCGGCCGTGCAATTTTTTCCTGTACCTGCTCTTAAGCATAATTCGTGCCGAAATTATTTTGAGAATGTTTTATACCTGAAGCAGCCGGCTGCTTATGTTCTTTCAATAAAGGATTAAAAAGGGGGCGGCGGCGGCAGGGGGAACGCGAGCCTCAAGTGACGGGCCTATTGCGCGCCTTTTCTTCGGCGCTGGACATGGACGGCAAAAGCCATTATGTATACAAGCCCGGATAACGCGGTTTTACCGGGTACGGATTATATGCAGGAATATATAAAAACGCTGGAATTTGACCAGCCCCAGCTGGCCAACGAATTGTTTGGGCCGCAAAATCAAAATTTGTCGGTCATTGCGGAACAATGCGGTGTTGAACTACATTCGCGAGGCAGCGCAGTAACCATTGCCGCCCAGGATAAGGACACAGGCAATGCCGCGGCCAGTATTCTGTTGCAGTTGTATAAAATCCTCAAAAGCGGGCGCACTTTATATCCCACCGACATAGTCCATGCCTGCAAAGCCGCGCATACTGATGCCGCAGCTGATATTACGGCGCTGTTTCACAAAGACGCCTCCATCACTACTCCCCGCAAAATTATTTCGCCCAAAACCTTGAATCAGCGTGATTATATTGAAGCCTTAAAGCATAAGGATATGGTTTTTGCCGTGGGACCGGCCGGCACAGGCAAAACTTATCTGGCTGTGGCCATGGCTGTTGCCGCGCTGAATGAAAGGAAAATACGACGCATTATTTTAACCCGCCCGGCGGTTGAAGCCGGCGAAAAACTGGGCTTTTTGCCCGGTGATTTGGCAGAGAAGATAAACCCTTATTTACGGCCTCTGTACGATGCCCTTTACGATCTAATGGATATGGGCAAAGTGGCTGAACTGTTTGAACACAACATCATTGAAGTGGCGCCCCTGGCCTTTATGCGCGGACGAACTTTAAATGATGCGTTTATAATTTTGGATGAAGCCCAAAACACCACCCCGGAACAGATGAAAATGTTTCTAACCCGGTTGGGGTTCGGCTCTAAAGCGGTAATCACCGGGGACATAACCCAGATAGATTTGCCGGATATCACAGGCACGGCGGGGGCGGAACGCTCAGGTCTAGTGCAGGCTTTGCGCATTTTGACGGACCTTGACGGCGTGGGCATGGTGCGTTTCGGCAGTCAGGATGTGACGCGCCACCCGCTGGTAGCTAAAATAGTGGATGCTTATGACCATACCTAAACTCGGACGCAACAAAAAACGCGTGGTTTTCACCATGCCGTTTAAAATAATTATTGATGAACACAGCAAATCGGGCCTATTGGTCCTGGCCGCGGCCCTTGTCGGCATTTCGCTGCTTGTCGGCATAAATTTTCACGGCACGCCTCAATATTTGGTCAGCGGAGATCTGGCCGACCAAGATATTATCGCGCCCAAAAATTTCACCATCTATGACGATGAAGCCACCAGAGCCAAACGTGAACAAGTGGCCCAACTGGAACCCGGCATCTTCGAGCTGGATTTGGACGCCTTTTCGGTCCTGCGTAATGAAGTGCAGGAAATTTTTTACAAGCTGAACACCTTCACCACTGAAGAGATCAACCAGTTTCGACTGCAAATTTCTCAGGACCGGCAAATGGAAATTCAGGATGCTCTCATTAAAATCTGGGGCTCCAGTCAGTTTCAAGCTTTGATCAGCAGCCGGGTGCTGCCTTTTCTGGAATCGCG
>CBDTYX010000192.1:0-4343 GCA_965364745.1 uncultured Desulfovibrionaceae bacterium
CACGGCTTCCATAGTGCCCCTGACCCTGGCGGCCACGCCCATGGTGGCCCGCATCCTGGAAGGGAGCCTCCTGGAAGTGGACAGGGGCATGGTTGAGGCGGCCCAATCCTTCGGCGCCGGCAAACTGCAAATCCTCTGGCACGTGCTGTTTAAGGAAGCCCTGCCGGCCATTATACTCGATGTCGCGGTCATCGCCATCACCATCCTGGGCTATTCGGCCATGGCCGGAGCGGTAAGCGGCGGCGGGCTCGGCGACCTGGCCATCAAATACGGCTACAACCGCTTCCAGACGGACGTGATGATCGCCTCTGTGGTCATCCTTATTCTTATGGTGGTTGTCATCCAAACCGTCTGCAACATTTTATACAAAAAACTGCGCTGACACCCGGAAATTCCGGTCAGATATAAAGACTACAACCCTCAGGAGCACTTATGAAAAAGTTAGTTTTAGCCTTTTTGCTGATCCTGGCCCTGCCTTTCGCGGCCCTTGCCGAAAACAAGACCATCACCATCGGGGTCACCCCCTTCCCGCATAAGGACATCATGCTGGTGGTCAAAGACCTCCTCGCCAAAGAAGGCTACGACCTGGTGATCAAGGAATTCACCGACTACGTGCAGCCCAACATGGCTCTGGCCGAAGGGAGCCTCGACGCCAACTTCTTCCAGCACATCCCCTACCTGGAAAACATGAACAAAGAAAAAGACCTGAAGCTGACCTGGGTGGCCAAAGTGCACATTGAGCCGCTGGGCCTCTATTCACACAAGATCAAGTCCCTGGACGAGCTGAAAGACGGCGACACCATTTCCGTGCCCAGCGACCCGACCAACTGCGCCCGCGCCCTGCGCCTTCTGGAAGCGCACGATCTGATCAAAATCAAGGAAGGCGAGCTGGTTACCGCCAAGGACATCACCGAGAACCCCAAGAACCTGAAAATTATGGAAATTGAAGCCGCCCAGCTGCCCCGCACCCTGGATGACGTGACCGCGGCGGTCATCAACACCAACTTTGCCGGCGAAGCGGGCCTTATTCCCTCCAAGGACGCCATCATCATGGAAGGCAAAGACTCGCCCTACGCCAACGTCATTGCCGTGCGCGAAGCCGAAAAAGACAGCCCGGCCATCAAGGCCCTGGCCAAAGCGGCCAACTCGCCCGAAGTTAAAGAATACATCGTCAAAGAACTGGAGCCCAAAGGCATCGTGCCCGCGTTCTAGCTGGTTAAATTGATACGGGTAAGGGAACCCCCGAGGGGCGAGCCCCTTGAGGCTCCCTTACCCGAACCCCTTCATTACCACCTGTTTGACTGTTTGTTTTCACAGCGTTGTCATGAAGTTCGCACGCTACGCAGCGACTTTCACGCCAACTAACGCCAGGGCCCGAACATTCCACTTCCTCACTAAATCAAATTCTTATTTACCCCTTGCGGCTGCAAAAAGCCTAAACAGGCAGTGGCCTCTGGTCGCCGACTCACCAAAAATAAGGGTTCAGGAGGGGCAAGGACCCGGGAGAGGGGAACGCTCTTATCGCATACCTTCGGCCCACCGTCCTGGCGGGCGCTCAGGGGTCGAGGCTGAAAAGCGTGGTTTTCAGCCTCTCGCGCTACGCGGTCCCCAACATCCTGAAAGGGGCCTTTAGAATAGCTCACCTTCGCTGCACTGCGGTTCGCTCAGGATGAGCGGGCCTTGGGGGTCCCCTCTCCCGGCAGCCGGCACGTCATAACTTTTAGTCGGAAGCACAGAACCAGGGCGGCCAAGAGAGAGATGGGCAGCACGCCCAGGGCGCCGGAAATGCCGACGCCAGGAACAACATCCAGAAGGCGGCCGGGAATATAGACCAGCACTCCGCCGGCAATGAACTGGCCGCAATTGACCAGGGCCATGGCTGTGCCGGTGCGGGCCTCACCGGCGCACCTGGCGGCCAGCATAAAGGGCAGGAGGTTGGCCCCGGCGGCCGCGCCCCAGAAAAACATGAGCAGGCTGCACAACCAGGCCGCAGGGGCGTGCATAACCAAAAGCAGGCTGATGCACAGGCACTGCACGAGCATGCCCAGCATGATCATGCCTTTTTCAAAGTTGAATTTTTGCGCGCACCAGACAATGAACGGCACGCCCAGAGCCAGGCCCAGCCAGCCCAAGGACACGGCCGACCCGGCCTCGTCCGGCGGCAGGCCGTGTGCAATGAGCAAGCGCGGTCCCCATACGGCGCTTAAGCTGATCATGGCTCCAAAGGAGGCCGTACCGATAATGACAATGCGCAAAACGCCGGGAGTTTGAAGCACCTCACCCACTCCGCGCAGCAAAGACTTCAGCAGGGCGGGCAAAGACCCGGCCGGGGCGGCCGCGGTCGCGCCCGAAGGATCGCGCAGGCACAGCAGCATGAAGCTAAACAGGGCCAGTCCCGCCAGGCCCAGGCCGCTGATGACCCACTCATAAGGCAGCCCTTCCAGGCCCCGGGCCAAGGTTTGCTGGCAGACAAAGGCGAAAAAGGACACGGCGAATTGAGCCAGGGAAAACATGATGCCGTAGCGCTTTGGGCTGAACCACATCCGGCTCATGAACCCGGCGCCCACAAAACCGAATGACGCGCCGGCCGCCAGCAGCACCTGGGCGATGACGAGGCTTATAAGGCCGGGCGCCCAGGCAAAGCAAAATATCCCGATAGTAAGCAATGCGCAGGCTTTGGGCAAAATGCGGCGCGCGCCCAGGCGGTCAAGCAGCGCCCCGGACAAAAGCTGCCCCACGGCAAAACACCAGGTGTAGGTGGAGCTGACAATCCCTATGTCCGTGGGGGTTAGCGAGAGACGCTCGGCCATCTGCCGGTTGAGGATGGCGTAGCAGGTCTGAAAGCCGAAGCCGAGCATGAGGTAAGACGTGGCCGCGACCCAGTTGAGCCAGGGAGTAGCAGGATGATATGATTTGGGACTGTCCAAGCCGGTCTCCTCTGCACGAGCAAATTGTTGCCGGCAGCCCCCCCCGCGCCGGAAATACACCCGAACGGCAACGACCTAAAGGGTCATCCGCTCGCCCTATTCTTCAGTTTTCAACAAGGCCCGGCCAACGGAAAAAGCCTTCCCCACCCTCTCGCCCAAGCGATGATAGCTCTGCGCGCCCGCATCATAAATCAGGGCGTCCACTTTAGTGAAATCCGGAAACTTGCCCGTGGGGTCCAGGCAGTCTTCATCGGCCTTGACGTCCACAATCTCGCCGATCATTACCGTATGCGCGCCCAGCTCCACAGTGCGGATCAACTCGCACTCAAGAATTACCGGGCACTGGGCCACATAGGGCGCGTCCACATTTTCGGCGCGCACGGCTGCGAGCCCGGCCTCAGCAAATTTATCATGATTGCGCCCGGAAGCCATGCCCACAAAGTCGGCTTCAGCCATAAGGCTGACCGGAGCGTGGCACACGGTGAACGCCTTGCGGGCGAGGATGGCGTCGTGGCTCCAGCGCTCGGGCCTTATGCCCACGGCGACGGAAAGCGGTTTGGAGCAGCAGATGCCCGCCCAGGCCGCGGCCATGACATTGGGTTTGCCCGCGGCGTCATAACTGCAGATCAGCAAAGACGGCTGGGGAGAAATCAAGGGCTGCGCGCCTAAAGAGCGCTTGTTTTTTACGGCGGACATAATCCGACCTCCTTGCGCCGCTTAGAGCGGCGATTTTTATGCAGGCCGCAACGGCCGGTTACAGACGCCAGTAGTTGAAGCCTGCGGCCCCGGCCTGATCCGGATCCCAGAAGGCTTTAATGTCAATGAGCACAGCCTCTCCGGGCGCGGTAAACCATTTTTTCACTTCCGCAAGCGTAAGCGCGCGGTAAGCGGTGTGGGGCACGGCCAGAATCAGCGCGTCCAGGTCGCGCAGCTCGTCAAGGCCGCGCAGCTCAATGCCGTATTCGGCCTGGGCTTCTTCGGCATAGGCCTCGGCGTCGTGCACCAGACAGGTGATGTTGTACTCGGCCAACTCTTGCAAAACATCCACCACCCTGGTGTTGCGCAAATCCGGCACGTTTTCCTTAAAGGTCAGGCCCAACACGCCCACCCGCGCGCCCACCACGGGCCGCCGCGCCCGGGCCAACTGCTTGACCGTCATCTGGGCGATGAATTTGCCCATGTTGTCATTGATGCGCCGCCCGGCCAGGATGACTTCCGGATGATAGCCCACGCTCTCGGCCTTATGGGTGAGATAATACGGATCCACGCCGATGCAATGCCCGCCCACCAGGCCCGGCGTGAACGGCAAAAAGTTCCATTTGGTGCCGGCCGCGGCCAGCACGTCGTGGGTGTCGATGTTAAGGGTTTGAAAAATAATGGCCAGCTCGTTCATGAGCGCGATGTTCAGGTCGCGCT
>CBDTYX010000193.1:0-4301 GCA_965364745.1 uncultured Desulfovibrionaceae bacterium
CCGATGATCTTGCGCTTGGCTTCGGGGTCTTCCACGCCTTTCAGCTCCCGGTAAAAGCGCTCTTTGGCGTCGACCATGTCCAGATCCAGGCCGGGCATGTGCTTGCCGACCATGGCCATGACCGCTTCGGGCTCGCCCTGGCGCAAGAGGCCGTGGTCCACAAAAATGCAGGAAAGCTGCTTGCCGATGGCCCGGTGCAGGAGGGCGGCCACCACGGTGGAGTCCACGCCGCCGGAGAGGGCCAGCACCACTTTGCCGTCGCCCACCTGGCGGCGGCAGGCGGCCACGGCTTCATCCACAAAGCCGGCCATGCTCCAGTCCGGGGTAATTTGGGCGATATTCAAAAGAAAATTGCTTAAAATGCCCGCGCCCTGTTCGGAATGGTGCACTTCGGGGTGGAATTGCAGGGCGTAGATTTTGCGCTCCTCATCGGCCATGGCCGCGATGGCCAAATCCTCAGTGGCTGCGATGGCGGCAAACCCGGGGGGCAGGTCCACCACGGTGTCGCCGTGGGACATCCAGACTGTGGAAGTTTTGGACAGGCCGAACCAGAGGTGGGACTCGCGGGTGAGGGTCAGCTCGGCCGGGCCGTATTCGCGGAATTTGGAAGCGGCGAGGCGCCCGCCCAAATGGTGGGCGAGGAGGTGCATGCCGTAGCAGATGCCCAAAATCGGCACGCCCAGGGTCAGAATGTCGGGGTTGAGCGTGGGCGCGCCGGGTTCGGACACGCTGTCCGGACCGCCGGAAAGGATGATGGCCTTGGGCTTGAGGGCCTTGATTTTTTTCGTGGGCGCGGTGCAGGGGTGAATTTCCGAGTAAATGCCGGCTTCGCGCACGCGGCGGGCGATGACCTGGGTAACCTGGGATCCGTAGTCAAGAATAAGGACGGTGTTGTGGCTGCTCATAGGGGGTTTTAATTGTTAAGGTTAAAAAGCATGTTCAGGGCCGTATTCCGGTTACGGATTCCACTGTCTGCACAGGGAATGACGAACGAGGGGGCGGTTTGCGGCTTACGGTTTCTTCACTTCGTTCAGTCTTAAAGGAAACGGTCTTGTTTCTTATATAATTCTCTCCCAAGCCTGAACAATCGGGGTTCAGGAGAGGGGAGGGTCCGGGAGGGGAGAACCTCAAGAGGCTCAGCTCCTTGGGGTTCTCCCCTCCCGGCGTCTTCGCGCTTAATCCTCCACCCGATAGTTGGGCGCTTCCTGGGTGATGATCACGTCGTGGACGTGGCTTTCGCGCAGGCCGGCGGTGGAAATTTCCACAAAGCGGGCCAGGTCGTAGAGGTCGGTTAAGTCTTTGGCGCCCACGTAGCCCATGCCGGCTTTGAGGCCCCCGGCCAGCTGGTAGATGCTTTCGCTCACAGGGCCTTTGTAGGGCACGCGGCCGACAATGCCTTCGGGCACCAGCTTCTGGGTTTTGCTCTGGAAGTAACGGTCGGAGCTGCCGGCTTTCATGGCTTCAATGGAGCCCATGCCCCGGTAGATTTTATAGGAACGGCCCTGGTAGAGGATGGTTTCGCCGGGGGATTCATCGGTGCCGGCCAGTATGCTGCCGAGCATGACCGCGTGGCCGCCCACGGCCAGGGCTTTGACGATATCGCCGGAATATTTGATGCCGCCGTCGGCAATGATGCAGCCGTCCACTTCATGGGCGGCGCGCACGCATTCCATAACCGCGGTGATTTGAGGCACGCCGACGCCGGCGACGATACGGGTGGTGCAGATGGAGCCGGGCCCGATGCCCACTTTCACGGTGTCGGCGCCGGCTTTGAACACGGCCCGCGCGCCCGCGTAGGTGGCCACGTTGCCGGCCACGATCTGGGCTTTGGGAAAGTCGCTGCGCAGGGCTTCCACGGTTTTAAGCACATTGCGCGAGTGGCCGTGGGCCGAATCGATGACCAGGAAATCCACGCCCACTTTAAGCAGGGCGTCGGCCGCGGCCGGGGCGCTTTCGCCCACGCCCAGGGCCGCGCCCACACGCAATGAGCCCGAGTCGTCCTTGCAGGCGTTGGGGTAGTCCTGGCGTTTCTGGATATCGCGAATGGTGATCAGGCCGTGCAGACGGTTGTGCTCGTCCACGACCAGGAGCTTTTCAATGCGGTTGGCGTGCAGAAGGTGCTTGGCGTCTTCCATGGTGGTGCCCACCGGCACGGTGACCAGGCGTTCCGAGGTCATGACCTCGCTGACCAGGGTGGTTTCCAGCTCCTCCACAAAGCGCACGTCGCGGTTGGTGACGATGCCTACAAGCGCCCCGTCTTTAACCACGGGCAGCCCCGAGACCTGATATTCGGCCATGAGTTCAAGGGCTTGGCGCACCGTGTTTTCCGGCTCCACGGTAATGGGATCGATGATGATGCCGCTTTCGGATTTTTTAACCTTGCGCACCTCATCGGCCTGGCGGGTGAGGGGCATATTTTTATGAATGACGCCCACGCCGCCGGCTCTGGCCATGGCGATGGCCATGGCGGACTCGGTTACGGTGTCCATGGCGGCCGAGAGCATGGGAATGTTCAGTTTGATGTTTGGGGTTAAGTTGGTGGAGATATCGACCATGTCCGGAGTGACTTCGGAATATCCGGGCAGGAGCAGGATATCGTCAAAGGTGAGGGCTTTGCCCACAAAATCGCTCATAATTCCTCCGCTGTGAGGCCCGCTCCGGGGGGGGACCGATTAAGGAGCGGTTTTTTTCCATCGCTTCAAGGTGAAAATATTCCAGAGCATATTAACTTTGGAAAAGCTGATATGCTCTAAGGCGCGGGCCGCATGCAGGCCATAAAACCAAGAAGGGGGCTTGTCATAAGCCCCGCGCCGCCAGTGCGCCGTCTGCCTTTGCGGCCCATGCGGCCGGGGGCGACGGTTCTCGCTGACAATGCAGGTTGATAGCATAAGGCTGCCGTCCTGCCAAGAGCTAAAATTCAATCGGGGTCGTAAAACCCGCAACGACCCGGGCGCGGAAGGCCTGGGGGGGCTTGCTTTTCCGGGGTCTCCGTTTGTGCGCCGGGCGCGGCCCTTTTGCCAAGCAGCGCCTTAGCCGGCGCGCAGGTGGGCGGCCAGGGCATCAAGCACGCCGTTAATAAAGCCGTGCGAGGCCATCTCGCCGAATTCGCGGTTAAGCTCCAGGGCTTCGTTGATAACCGCCCCGGCGGGCACGTCTGGCAGGTATTTGAGCTCATAGGCGGCCATACGCAAGAGGGTGAGCTCCACCTGGCCGATGCGCTCCAGCTTCCAGTTGCGGGAGTGGGCGGCAATGGCCGCGTCGAGCTCCACGTGATGCTGCCAGACGCCGTGCACCAGGTCCCAGGCGAAGCCGTGCGGGTAGGGGGCCTGGCCGCCGGCTTCCGGGGGCAGGGCGTCGTGCTGGTCGGGCGAATCGGCAAAGGCCTGGGCCAGGGCTAAAGCGTCGGGTATTTCGGCAAAGCGCAGGCCGTAGAGGATTTGAAAGGCCGTGACTCTTGAGGCGCGGCGGGTGGCGCGGTTTGATCGGTTTGCGGTCCGTTCGGCCTTTGCGGCGCCGGCGTCGGCGCGGGCGGCGGGGTCGTCTTGGGGGGCATCAGCTTTGAGTGTGACGGTATTTTTACTCATAAATGTGACACGAGGCCGGGTTGAATGTTGGCGTCAGTGGTTTATTCCTCAATTTGCGGTCGATGGCCGATGCAGGCGAAAGCGGTTTTATCGAGGTGGGCCTGCAGGCGGTCGTATTCGGCCGGGCTGAAAGGGCGGGGCCAGGAAAGCAGCTCGCCGGGAATCTGCACGCTGCGCTCGACAAGGGAGGGCACGGTGTGCGTGATGTTGTTTTTCACAAAGCCGAGTCGCCGGTAAAAGGCCAGACGGCGGCGGGTAAGTTCGTCGACCACGGGGTCTATTTCCAGCACAGCCGGGGTATCGGCCGTCGGCAGCCAGGCTCCGAGCATTTTTTGGCCGATGCCCAAAGAGCGCTTGGCCGGGGTCACGGCCAGATTTTCCACGTAGCGCATGTCCGGAAATTCCCACCAGCTCATGACCGCCGCAAAGTCGCCGTCGGCCGACCAGGCGTCCAGGCGGTATTCGGGCAGGCGAAAAGTCGCGGCTATATCAGCCTGCTCCCGGCGCTGATAGTCAGGGAACGCGGCGCAGTAAAGCTCGTGAAAAGCGGCGAACATGGGATCGGCCATGGAGGTGACGCGGTGCACGGATAATTGCATAAATATAGCTTAAATTTTTGCGGTTAAAGGTTTAACGCCGGGCAAGCCCAAACGGGCGCCGGTATTTTCATTCACTTCGCCTTCGCGAAAACAGGCTTCGGTGGTTCAAGCGCTTTCC
>CBDTYX010000194.1:0-4300 GCA_965364745.1 uncultured Desulfovibrionaceae bacterium
TATCGCCTTCGCCTGTGCGCAAATCGGCCAAGAGAGCCGCTTGCTCGCCCGCGTCATTTATCGCATACCCTTCACCCCCGCGTCCTGCGGGGGATTCAGGGGTCGAGTCCAAAAAGCGTGGTTTTTGGACTCTCGCGCTGCGCGGCTGCCCGCCTCCTGCGGCCTCATACACAAAAATATCGCCTTCGCCTGTGCGCAAATCGGCCAAGAGAGCCGCTTGCTCGCCCGCGTCCAGAAGGGCCAGGGTTTTGCGCAAAAGCGGGCTGAGCACGGGAAACCGCTTGTAGCTCTCCGCGTCGGCCAGAATGTCCGCCAGTTCATCCGGCGGGGGCCATTTCGGTTCAAGTTCAAAATCGGGCGCGGGTCCGAAGTGCAAAAGGGCGGCCGGGCGGCCCGGCGGCGGGGCGATATTCAGCAAAAGCAGGAGCGGCTCCGTGCCCGTCGGGTTGCTGAAGTCAAGGGCCAGGGTCCGGTGCTCCCACAGGCTGTGCACCCCGCGGATGTGCTTGCCTTGAACATATTTGCGCAGGCGCATGGTGGGGGCGTCTGGCGCGTGCGGGGCCAGGGGCCTCTCCGGGGCAAGAAACAGGGCCGGCTGCTCCCGCCCGTGCCTGACCACAAGGTGGAGCTTCTGCGGCGGCTGCTTTGTCTTGGCGTCTAAAACCAGAAGCAGGGCGGTTTCATTCAGGGAATATATTTTGGATACGCGCGCGCCGTGCACCAGCGGGGCCAATTCGGCGGCAACACGGCGAAAAATGTGAGCATCCATGGGCTTACCCGGGCCGGTTGGTTAAGTGGGCGTGAGCGTAAAAAAGCGTGAGCGGGCGCGGCGCAAAGCGAGGCGAAACGTCGCCGCGAGCCGGGCAAAGAAGGGCCGGGCGCGGCGTGCAAAGGCGAAGGCGGGCGGTTTAGTCGCCGCGCACTTGCTCGTCTTCTTCCTGCTTGCTTTTGCAGTTTATGCACAGTCTGGTCACGGGTCGGGCTTTCAGGCGGGCCACGCCGATTTCATCGCCGCAGCTTTCGCAAAAGCCGTAAGAGCCGTTTTCCATGCGCTGCAGGGCGTCATGGATCTTTTTGATCAAGCGGCGTTCCCGGTCGCGAATGCGCAAGGTAAAAGCGCGGTCGGACTCCATGGTGGCCCGGTCGGCCGGGTCGGCGAACATTTCGTTGTTGTCGGTCATGTCCTCCAGGGTGGAGTCGCCTTTCTGCTGCGCTTCAACAAGCATATTGTTAAGCAAATCTTTAAAGAAATCCAGGTCTTTTTGTTCCATATCATCCCCCCGGTCTGTACCGAGATTGAAGTCTTTTCCTGTTTCCCTTGTAAGCAAGAGGGCAATAAAGCAAATTTTTTTAATTATGGCAAAAACAAATTATAGCGGTTTTGCTTCAATGAGGGAAGCCGCGTTGCGTTATTTTTGCCCGGCGCAATTTTGCCGCTGCAATTTTAATAACAATACCAATAAATAGCATAAGGCCGGGAATAATTCAAGGTATAAGAGAAAGCAAGGGTGCGCGGAGGGGGGCCGTAGGGAAATATCGGGGTGCAAATCTTTGCCGGGCCTGCTTTTCCGCATTCACTCGCCGCAGTAAAATACGCGCTCAAACATTATTCGTTGGGGTATGGCCGATTAAATGCACTCACTTTTTTCTAAAATTGGTTGCTAAATTAAAACTACTATTATACAACAATAAAGATTCTCATAAACCGGCCGTTAAGTCTTCGGCAAGAGTGATATTTTAACCTGTGGCGCCGGTAAGAATTATGCGCTGGCGTTTTTTTTTAATTTTTACCACGCGGCGGCGCCGCACAGTCATTTTTAGGAGGACGTATGACCACAAAGTTCAAGATTATAGGCGGATTTTTGATAATGGTGGTTTTGCTCGCGGGCATGGTGATTTTCGCCAACCTGCGGCTGGGGGACATTGCCGACGGATTTACGCGCTACCGCAGCGACGCGCGCACCGCGGTAAACAGCAACGTGGCCAACAGCACTATTCGTGAAGCCAATGACACCATCAGCCGTTTTATGCTTTCTCTGGCTCCCGCGCTTATGGACCGGGCCCGCGCCGCCCTGGATGACGCCATCAAATACATAGACATTACCCGGGAAGTGGAGATTGACGAAGGGCAGAGCAAGGATCTGGACGCGCAGGCCGAAAAGCTCAAGTCCATGAAAGATTTGACCTTAAAGGTTCAGGAAGGCCTCCTGGGCTCGCAAAAGGTCATGGAAGACAGGGCCAAGCCCCTGGGCGGGAATTTGAATGATGATTTGAGCGGCATCAGCAAGGCCGCGATCGCCTCCGGCAACACCCGCCTGTTCGAGCTGGTGGACGACGCTTACAGCCTCATAATGGATATCCGCGCGATGCTGCGCGTGTACAACGCCAGCTACCAGCCGGCCGACGGCGAAGCCGCTGCCAAGCAGCTGCCCGTGTTTGACGATATGATCAAAAAGATGAACGCCGCAGCCGTGAGCATCGATGAACGCGCCGCGGTCAAGCAGCTTGCCGACACCTTTGCGGCCTACCACGAAGCTTTCAACCAGATGGACAGCTTCATCAAGAGCGCCTCCCAGGCCAGAGGCGATCTGGACGCAACCGCCACCTCCGTGGAAGAGTTTTTCGCCTCCTACACCTCCGACACCCTCGCCAACATGAACGCCCTGGGCCCGGAAATGCAGGCCGCCAACGAAGGCGCCCAGCATCTTCTGCTCATCCTCGGCGCGGCCGGCGTGGTTCTGGGCCTCCTGCTCGCCGCCTGGATCATCATGGGCGTTGTGCGCGTGCTGGGCCGCCTGTCCTCCTTTGCCGGAGAAATGGCCAACGGCAACCTCGACGCCTCCTTGGGCGTGCATGAAGCCGGCGAAATCGGCGCCATGGTCAAAGCCATGGAGTCCATCTCCATGGTGCTGAAAAAGATCATCGCCGAATACATCGAGCTGGAGCGCGACATCGAGGAAGGCAAGCTCGACGCCCAGGCCGACGCCTCCGAATTCAACGGCGCCTTCCAGGACCTCATGCGCGGCACCAACAACATCCTCTCCCGCTTCCGCCTGGTCATCGACAGCATCCCCTCACCCGTGGTCGTGCTTTATAAGGACCTGAAGGCCAACTTCCTGAACACCACGGCCCGCGGTCTCGCCGGCGACGACTACAAAGGCCACACCTGCAAAGAACTCTTCAACCGCGATGACGACGGCACCGCCACTTGCGCTTTAACCCGCGCCGTGGCCACCTTGAAGCCCGCTCACGGCGAAACCCGCGCCCACCCCGGCGGCCGCACTTTGGACATTACCTACGCCGCCACCCCATGCTGGACCGGGAAGGCAACCTCGCCTCCGTGCTGCAGCTCATCACCGATGTGACCCATATCAAAGACACGCAGCGCACCATTGTTGAAGTGGCCAACGAAGCCATGGACATCTCCAACCGTGTGGCCGCCGCTTCCGAACAGCTCTCCGCCCAGGTGGAGCAGGTCAGCCAGGGTACTGAAATTCAGTCCGAACGCGCCGCTTCCACGGCCACGGCCATGGAAGAAATGAACGCCGCCGTGCTCGAAGTGGCCCGCAACGCCGGCGAAGCCAGCGAGCAGGCCAACGAAACCCGCGAAAAAGCCGAACACGGCGTGAACATGGTCAACCGGGTCATCGAAGCCATCCGCACCGTAAACACCGTGGCCTCCGAACTGGAAGGCGACATGCAGGAGTTGGGCTCCCAGGCCGAAGCCATCGGCGGGGTCATGAACGTCATTTCCGACATCGCCGACCAGACCAACCTCCTCGCCCTCAACGCGGCCATTGAAGCCGCCCGGGCCGGTGAAGCCGGACGCGGCTTCGCCGTGGTGGCCGATGAAGTGCGCAAACTGGCCGAAAAAACCATGAGCGCCACCACCGAAGTGGGCTCCAGCATCCAGGGCATCCAGCAGTCCACCACCAGCAACATCGCCCGCGTGGCCGCCGCCGGCAAGAGCGTGAACGAAGCCACCGAACTGGCCGGCACCTCCGGCACCGCCCTGCAGGAAATCCTTGATCTGGTCGCCAGAAACTCGGCCCTCATCGCCGGCATCGCCACCGCCGCCGAAGAACAGTCGGCCACTTCCGAAGAAATCAACAACTCCGTTGAAGAAGTGAACCGCATCGCCGGCGAAACCGCCTCCGGCATGATCGAGTCCGCCTCCGCCGTGCAGGAGCTCTCCAATATGGCCCAGCAGCTCCGCACCCTGCTCGACCGCCTGCGCGCTTAAACCGTGACATTACGGGGGAGGAAAACCACAAGGAGCTAAGCCCCTTGAGGTTTTTCT
>CBDTYX010000195.1:0-4274 GCA_965364745.1 uncultured Desulfovibrionaceae bacterium
GGCGTGGCTGACGCCACCTCCATTACCATTCCCATCGGAGGAGGGCGGCATTCACGCCTGGTGTATGTGCTGCTCGACAAAGGCGCTGATTTTGAAACCGTGCGCCAGGCCATCAGCGAAGACCCTTACTTCACCAAAGATCCGTTGGAAGTACGCGAGGCGCGCACTCAGGCGGAACTGGATGCGGTTTGCGATGCTTCACACGGCGTGGCTATGGAGCGGGTAGGGGCCTCCGGCCAGACTTCCAACCAGCACCTAAAGTTCGACATGCGCATCAATAACCCGGCCTTGACTTCCCAGGTTATGCTGGCCTGCGCCCGCGCCTGTTTGAAGATGCCTGTGGGCTGCCATACCCTCATTGATGTGCCCCCTGTTTATCTTTTGCCCGGTGAGCGCATGGATCATATCGCCAGGCTGGTGTAAGCCCGAAAAACAATGCATATATGCAAAAAATCCGCCCTGACCTTGCTGGTTCGGGCGGATTTTTTTTGCTTAAAAACTGTTTGCCTTATAAACTTACCAACTCAAAATCGCCCCACATGCCCAGACGCTCGCCGCATTGCACAAATACTCCTTTCAATCCATACTTTGCCCAAGCCTGCGCCTGTTTGACAGCGAGAGGAATATCTTCGGCAGTTTGCAGCATATTGCATAAAGCCGTGGCCGCGGCATCGGAAAAAGCGCCGTCCACGGCCAGCACGGTGGCCAGTTCCCCTTGCCCGAAACTTAAAGAGTGTCCTATATTGGCCGATGATGAGCACACCGCCAGGGGCAGGGCGTCGCCCTCAATGCGCAACCCCAGCATGGCTTTGCTGTTCACATCCGGCAAAAGCCCGATAATGCGTTCACGGCAACCCTGAATATAAATGTCGCCGCCGTTTTCAACCAGCATTTCCGGCGAGCGGTCCTTAAAATATTCAGCCGCCAGTTGAGCAATGGTCCCGGCCACAGCGGCAAAAGGCCCAACCCCGGCCAGACGCGCGCCGGCAGCCATGCGTCGCACTATTTCCGAAGCCTGGGGCAGGATGTCCACAGGCGCCAGGCTGGTGCGAAATCGCGGATCCAAAGTCATATAGGCCTGGATTTCCCCGCGCAATCCAGCGACCAGCAAAGAAAGCTCGCGGCTGAAATTCTCTTTGGCGGCTACCCAAAGATCGGTTTCACCCACCACCACCTGAAAGCTGACTTCATCCGCATGGCGGGTGTGTTGCTCTCGATAGTGGCGGACAGTGGTTTGTGATGAAAGTGGGGCGGACATGAAATTTCTGCCGTCAGCGGACGGTTTGCGACTCAAACGGCCGCAATAGAGCGGCATACAAGGCTTCCAGCTTATCCAGCCTGGCCTGCAGGGTGAACTGCGCGGATAACTTGGCATTGTCTTGCGCCGCAATGCGCAACAGTTCCGGCTGCTCAAAAGCTCGGCGGATTAAACCGGCCAAAGCCGCCGGATCATTGGGCGGCACAAGCAGGGCCGGGTTGTGAATCAATTCCGGCACGCCGCCCACAGCGCTGCCTCCGGCAGGCAGACCAAGGCACATGGCTTCCAAGAGGGTGTTGGGCTGCGATTCAGATAAAGAAGGCAGGACAAAAAAATCCATAATTTGCAGATAATCCGCCACCTGATTGGTTTTGGGCACCATGCGCGCCTGTTCGGCAATGCCCAGGTCCTGAAGCATAGGCGCCCATTTTTCCGGCTCAGCCCCCACAGTCAACAACAGCATTCCAGATTGGTATGCCGCGGCAAACGCGGGCAAAAGCACCTGCACCCCCTTTACCGCCGCGCTGTGAGCCACCGTGCCGACGACAAAAGCGTCTTCCGGAATGCCCAGTTCCCAACGCACATCAATAGGCGAGCGAGCCGGGCGCACCCGCTCATCAGGAATGGCGTTGTAAATAACTTCCACAGGTTTTAATCCCAGGCTCATTCTGCGTAAAATAGCCGCGCAGGCCGCCGAATTGGTAGTAAAGGCGCGCATGCCCGGCGAAAGGTAAGGCAAAGGATTGCGTGGCGGATAAACCACGCCGCGATGGCCAAGGCAGGCTATAGGCAGGCCTTTAAGCCGCCAATACAACCCTAAGGCGGAAATGAGCTTTATGCCTTTATTGTGATACGCATGAACAACGCATGGATGTTTTTTATCCAGACGGGCTTCCAGGCTTTTTTTCCATTGTCCGAGGCCCGGCGGCAATTCTCCCCAAGGCAGGTCAGGTTCAAATTCTTTGGCCTTCGCGCCGGGGGGCGAGAAAACAGTCACCTCGTGGCCGCGCTCAAGCAGTCCGCGCGCTTGATATAATGCCTGACGTGTTCCGCCGCTCATATTTCCTGATGAAGTAACAATAAATATTTGCATGGACATGTTGTGGCCCGCGCATGAAACGGCGAGCTTCAAAGGTGAATACATGCAGGAAACTTAAAAAGCAAGAAAGTATCCGCCGGAAGCAAACCTGAAAACATGCAGAGTGAAAAAAGGCGTAGAAAATTTCTTCAGATTTAAGTCAAAAGCAAAGGCGCGGGGCTTTTACAGGGCAATGTCCCATAATGTAAATTATGTTAACTTTGCCCTGCGTGACGATTGTCAACAATATTATATAGTTATTGTCGATATCACCCCCAACAGTCTGCCGCCCCGCCCATCAGGCCAAAGACTCCGTCAGTGCAGGCAAACATAAGGTTGTCAGCCCATACAGGTTTGGATATAAAACGGTATGTGGCGTTTACGTTTTTTGCAGGGAGGCTTTACATGCGCAAAAATATTTATTTGTTGTTTTGTTTAATTTTATGTTCGCTCTTGTGCTTGTCCGCCTGCTCAGGCGATAATCCTGCCGAAACCACCGATCAGGAAATTCTTGGCGCGATCAACTCGTATTTAACTCAAAACCCTATAGCGGTTATTTCTCCTGTCAGCACCTGGGAAGCTGAAACGCCTAAAACCATCCCTTTTGACTTGATTACTCCCAAGCAATCCCTGACCAAATCCAGAGCCGAGCATCCTGCGTTATTCGCTCTTGCGGATGCTGACGTGCTGATTGTTAAAGAAAGCACTATAACTTCAGATGATGTCTTCGGCAAAACCGAAAAATTGCCGGCCTTGCATGTGGACTTAAGTGAGGAAGGTCTTAAATGGTATATGCCTGAAACCGGCAAGCTTCGCTTTGCCGACATCCAGGCGCGCCAAATCACCGCCAGGGAGGAGTTAAGCCCTGATGATCTGCAGGTCACCGTGCTTTTAAAGCCTGAAAATATCGCGCCCTGGACGGAAAAAGAAGAAATTCAGGCGGCTTTTCCGGGTATTGCTGAACTTCTAAATAATCAGAACTATACGCTCAGCTACTACCTTGTTTATGATCAGAAACATTGGCAGGTACATACACGCGACGACCTCATGCAATAACTCGAAGGCTATGACCATGAACACAACTCCCCCCCCTGCCGAACAAGGCGGCAAACTCTCACTCTTTCCCCTGACCGCTTTGGTTATCGGAGCCATTATCGGCAGCGGCATTTTCAGCCTGCCGCAAAATATGGCCTCGGGCGCCGGTCCTGAAGCCATTCTCATCGCCTGGGCCATCACTTTTGTAGGCATGTTCTGCCTGGCCAGAGTCTTTCAACAACTGGCCCTGTTGAGGCCGGATATCAACACCGGCCCTTACGGCTACGCGCGCGAGCGCTTCGGCGACTTTATCGGCTTCAGCATGGCCTGGGGCATGTGGGTTTCAGCGTGCATGGGCAACTCCGGCTATCTGGTAGGCTTCTGGGGCACCTTGTCAGGCTTTCCCGGCTTGGAGTTTTTTGGCGACGGCACCACCACGCCGGCCGTCATCTGCGCGCTGGTCATGCTTTGGGCTGTGCATTTCATGATTTTACGCGGCGTGCAAACCGCGGCCTTTATCAACGCCCTGGTCACCTTGGCCAAAATTATCCCGGTGCTCATGTTCATTGCCTTTACTGCCCTGGCTTTTAAAGTGGACACCTTTAACCTGGATTTTGGCGCCAGCCTGCAATTGGGCGGACTGTTGGCTCAGGTAAAGACCACCATGCTGTTTACGGTCTGGGTGTTCATCGGCATTGAAAGCGCCTCCATTTACGCCTCCCGGGCCAGAAGCATGCGCGACGTCAGCCTGTCCACTTCGCTCGGCTTTATCGTCACCTTCCTGCTTTATGCAGGCGTATCCATACTTTCTTTGGGCATTCTGCCCCAGGCTGAACTGGCCGCGCTAAAAAACCCCTCCATGGCCGGGGTGCTGGCGCATGTGCTCGGCCCCTGGGGCGGCAC
>CBDTYX010000196.1:0-4271 GCA_965364745.1 uncultured Desulfovibrionaceae bacterium
AAGGCGGCGCCATCAACGCCGGGTTGTTCCTCAAGCAGTTTGTGGAGCCGGGCGTGCGCTGGGCGCACCTGGACATCGCCGGCCCGGCTTATTTGAGCTCCGGCAATGCCGTGCGTATTCCCGGCGGCACGGGCTTTGGGGTGCGGGCGTTGTTTGACCTGGCCCGGAGCATATAGGAGAAACGCGAAGCACGTTTGAATCGGCGCGCAGGAGGACAAGCGAAAGCCACATTTTTCGCGCAACGAGCTCGAGTCGCCGTTAGCGCGAAACGCAGCCGTCAGGTGAGCATGCAAGCGAGCGAACCCCACGGCTGAGGTCCGCAGAGCGGCAGTCCGCCAGGACGGCGGACCGGGGACGTGTTGTAAGGCCCCGGCCGGAAGCGTGTAAGCCAAAACGCAAAGGAGGCGCATGCCTGATCCGTTGTATGTGCTCTTAAGCGGGGTTACCTTGATTTTGACCCCGCTGGCCATGGGCCACGCCATGCTGAACAAGCGCAAGGCCTCTTCAGCCGGAACCTGGGTGTTTGTTTGCCTGGTCTTTCCGTTGCTCGGTTCTGTGCTTTACTATATTTTCGGCATGGACCGGGTGCGCGCCCGGGCGGCCCGTTTGCTTAAAGAAGACAGGCGCCGGCGGACCACCGGTTTTTGCGGGCCCATGCACGGCGGGCCCAGGCATAATGCGCCGCCGGGGGTAATCGGCAGCGATCATCTTGCCTTTGCCTGGCAAAATATGGCCCAGGTGGGCGAAGCCGTGACCTCGCGCCCGTTGGCGGCCGGCAACAGCATGGATATTCTGCACAACGGCGAGGCGGCTTATCCGGCCATGCTCGCGGCCATTGCCGGGGCGCGGCGGTATGTGTTTTTGTCCACATATATTTTTGAAGCCAAGGGCATCGGCGCGGAATTTATGGACGCTCTGGCCGCGGCCAAGGAGCGGGGCGCGGACGTACGCGTCTTGGTGGACGGCGTGGGCGGGCTTTACTCCCGGCCGAATATCCGGAACGCGCTTTTAGAAAAAGGCGTGCGCACGGAGTGGTTCTTGCGGCCCAGCCTGAGCAAGCCCAGCTTCAGCCTTAACTTGCGCAATCACGCCAAAGTTTTGGTCGCGGACGGCGAAACGGCGTTTACCGGGGGCATGAATATCCGCAATCAGCATATTGTGGCCGGCAATGCCGACAGCAGATGTATTCAGGATATCCACTTTCGGTTTACCGGTCCGGTCACGGCCCAGCTTCAGGAATCTTTTTTGGAAGACTGGGGTTTTGTGACCGGAGAATATGCCCTCCCGTATCAGGTCGCTATTGCGGCGCGGGGCGGGCTTTTGTGCCGGACGGTCTCCGCCGGGCCGGACTATGAAGAAAACCGCCTGCCCAACCTGCTTTCCGCCCTGATTTCCAGCGCCCGCGACCGGGTGCGGATTATGACCCCTTATTTTCTGCCGCCGCGCACGCTGATGGGGGCCCTGGAATCGGCCTCCTTGCGGGGGGTGGACGTCAGCGTCATTTTACCCGGGAAAAACAACCTGCCGTATATGCACTGGGCCGGACGCAACATCGTGGCCGAGCTTCTGGATTTCGGCATCAGCATATATTACCAGCCGCCGCCGTTTTGCCACAGCAAGCTGCTGCTCATTGACGATTACTATCTGCAGGTGGGCTCGGCCAATTTGGATGCGCGCAGTTTGGCCCTTAATTTTGAGTGCTGCGTGGAGGTGTTCGGCAATGAACCGGCGGAAAATTTGGGCGCCTTTTTTGAAGATGTGAAAGCCAAGTCGCGCCGGGTGGAAGTGGGCGAGCTGGCGCGGCGGCCCATGTGGGAAAATCTGCGGGATTCTTTTTTCTGGATGTTTAAGCCTTATTTATGATTAAAGCCTTAAACGAATGAGGGCAGGGCAACAGGAGACGTTTATGCAGCGCGAACTGGTGGCCAGAATAGAAGAGCTGCTCCGCGAGCAGCTGCTGGAACTGGGTGAAGATGTGGCCGCGCTTAAACCCGAGGAATACGCGCAGCACATGAGCTGTAGGGTGTTTTCCGATGAAAGCCTGGTTTACGCCTGGAAGGGCCTGGACATTTTGCGGGTCAAGCCGGAAAAGCAGACGGACGGCGTGGTGCGTTGGCGCATGTTTACCGGTGAAGAGGCCGGGCATTGTTGACCCGGAGAATTCCTTTACAGGGCAAGGCTTTGCGCGCAGGAGAAAAAACTGCCGGGCGCGGCGCATTTAATCAGGGCGGTCGGAGCATATTTTTATATATGCGTAAATAGAGTGCGGTTGCAAGAAAATCCCCCCCGCCTCTTGACTGGTAGGGCACTTTGCACTACTGTTCCCCCTGCCTTGGCAGAAAAATACAGGCGCGTAGCTCAGGGGTAGAGCACTTCCTTGACACGGAAGGGGTCAGCAGTTCAAAGCTGCTCGTGCCTACCATATTGCATCAACAGCGGGGAACGGCCTTGGCCTTCCCCGTTGTTGCTTTTATGTTTTTTATTTATGCTGAGAGATGTTTTTGGTTTTTTAAGGAGTGAGCGGTCATGTTAATTGAGGGAAAAGACGTGGTTGTGCCCGAGGGCGCCTCTTGCGGCGATGCGCTGCGCGAGGCTTTGAGCGGTAAGAAATTTAAGAGCGTGCTCGCCTGCGCCTGCGGCGATACTTTGCTTGATCTCACCGCCGCTGTTCCCGCCGGGTGCGCGGAACTCACTCCCGTTTACGTCGACAGCCCCGAAGGCCTGAAAGTGCTGCGCCACTCCACGGCCCATATTATGGCTGAGGCTGTGCAGCGCCTCTTTCCCGGCGCCAAAGTGACCATTGGTCCGGCCATTGACGCCGGCTTTTACTATGACTTTGATTACGAACGCCCGTTTTCCAGTGACGATCTGCCGGCCATCGAGGCGGAAATGGCCAAAATTGTGGCCGCGTCCGAGCCGTTTGTCCGTGAAGTCATGAGCAAGGACGAGGCGGCGGCCCTGTTTACCGGCCTGGGTGAGGACTACAAAGTGGAGCTCATTCAGGAAATTTCCGACCCCATCGTGTCTTTGTATCGCTGCGGCAAGTTTGTGGACTTGTGTCGCGGCCCGCATATTCCGCACACGGGCATGGCCGGCGCGTTTAGGCTCCTGTCCGTGGCCGGGGCCTACTGGCGCGGCGATGAAAAGAACCGCATGCTTTCGCGCATTTACGGCACGGCCTTTGCCGATAAAAAAGAGCTGGACAAGTATCTTGCCCACCTCGAAGAAGCCAAACGCCGCGACCACCGGAAGTTGGGCCGCGAGCTGGATCTCTTCGATTTCCACGACGATGTGGCCCCGGGCATGGTTTACTGGCATCCCAAGGGCATGCTGCTGCGCACCATTTTAGAGGACTTTATCCGTAAAGAGCATTTAAAGCGCGGCTATGAGCTGGTGCAGGGACCGCAACTCTTGCGCCGCGAGCTCTGGGAGCGCTCCGGACATTACGACAACTACCGCGAAAACATGTATTTTACGGAAATCGACGAGACGGCCTACGGCATCAAGCCCATGAACTGTCTTTCGCATATGCTTATCTACAAGAGCAAAATCCGCAGCTATCGCGAGCTGCCGGTCAAGTATTTTGAGCTCGGCGTGGTGCACCGCCATGAAAAAAGCGGCGTGCTGCACGGCCTTCTTCGCGTGCGTCAGTTTACCCAGGATGACGCCCACCTGCTCTGCCGGCCCGATCAGTTGGAGGAAGAAGTCATCAAAGTGGTCAAGTTCGCCATGGACATCTTGAACTTGTTTGACTTTAAGTACGTAATGACCATTTCCACCAAACCGGCTAAGGCCATCGGCACGGACGAGGATTGGGAGCGGGCCACCAAAGCGTTGATGGGGGCCCTGGACGCCATGGGCGTGGCCTATAAAATCAATGAAGGCGACGGCGCTTTTTACGGGCCCAAGATCGACATTCAACTTAAAGACGCCCTGGACCGCTTGTGGCAGTGCTCCACCATTCAGTGCGACTTTACGCTGCCCGAGCGTTTTGAGCTTACCTACACCGCTCAGGACGGCGAGCGTCACCGCCCGGTCATGCTGCACCGCGCCCTTTTGGGGTCGGTGGAGCGCTTCATCGGCGTACTGACCGAGCATTTCGCCGGGGCCTACCCGTTGTGGCTGGCGCCCGTGCAGGCCAGAATCGTGACCGTGACCGACGCCCAGGCCGAGTTTGCCGAAAAAGTTAAGGGCGCTCTGCTTGAGCGCGGTTTGCGCGTGGAAACCGATTTACGTAACGAAAAATTAGGGTATAAAATCCGTGAAGCCCA
>CBDTYX010000197.1:0-4270 GCA_965364745.1 uncultured Desulfovibrionaceae bacterium
AGAGGTAATCCCGCGGCGAGCTCCGCCGCTGAAGCGAGCGTCCGCTCACAAGACAGCGGGTTGGCATTGTAGCTGTCGTCCACCAGCAGCCATTTGCCCACCCGGCTGCGGCTGAAGCGCTGGGCGGGGAGAGTCGCCCCGGCAAGGCCGGTGGCGATCTGCTCTTCAGTGAATCCGAGAATATACGCTATGGTGGCCACTGCGGTAACGTTCTCCGCGCCCACCGGCCCCAGCAAAGGCGCAGTCACCTGAAAATTTTTATCCTCAAAACGCAGCCTATAGCGGCCCAGGCCGTCCGGGTCCTGGCCAAGATAGCCGCCGCTGTATGGCGCGTCCCGTCCTTGCGCGGTAAATAAAATTAAATCCGAATAACGCCGCCTCGCCTCGTTGACAAGGTCAAGATAGTCGCCATTTACTATGCCGGTGCCGCCCTCGGTCAAGAAGCTTAAGAGCTGCGCCTTGTAATAGGCCACACCCCTGTCGCCCAAGCCGGATAAGTGAGCCGGACCTACATTGAGCACCAGGGCGACGTCCGGGTTTAAAATTTCACCCAGTTCGACCATATCCCCGGGCAAACTGATGCCCACTTCCATAATCCAGTATTTTTCTTCGCCTGTGGCCGCCAGCATGGACAGGGGCAGGCCGATCTGATTATTCAAATTCATGGGATTGCGGGCAACGGCGCCGGCCTGCTCCAGCACGCCGGCAAGCAGTTCTTTGACCGTGGTTTTGCCCGCCGAACCGGTAATGGCCACCACTTTGGCCTTGGTTTTATCTCTCCAGGCGCGGGCAAGCCTGCCCAAAGCGGGCACTGGCGCGTCCACAGGCAAGACAGGCACGCGTGCAGCGCTTGGGCCCGGCAGGAAGGAGTCTGTGATTTTGCCTTTTTCCGCCACAATGGCCAGCGCCCCGGCCGCGGCCGCGCCGGCCGCAAAATCGTGCCCGTCAAAATTCTCGCCGGGTATGCAGAAAAACACGTCTCCGGGCTTAACCAACCGCGAATCAATGCGCACTTCGCCCACAGAGGCATCCGCAGCTTCAGGCGGCAAAGCGCAACCCAGCGCCTCTGCTATGAACCCAAGTGTCAGCTGCATTTCAACACCTCTCTGATCACCGCCTGATCGCTGAACGGATATTTGGTCTCGCCGATGATTTGATAATCCTCGTGCCCCTTGCCGGCCACCAGCAAGGCATCGCCGGGTTTGAGCAAAGCAAGGGCCTTGGCGATGGCCTTGCGTCGGTCCACTTCCTCCACCACTTGCGGGCAGGAAGCGAGGCCGGGCCGGATATCGTCCAAAATAGCCAAAGGATCTTCGCGGCGCGGGTTATCGGAAGTGAGCACGGCAATATCCGCGAAATCGGCCACCGCCTTGCCCATAAGCGGGCGCTTGCCGCGGTCGCGGTTGCCGCCGCAGCCGAAGACGGTGATCAGCCGCTTGAAACCGGCGTCTTTCAGGGTTCGTTGCGCGTTGACCAGGGCATCCGGCGTATGGGAGTAATCCACAAAAACAGCCAGGCCTTGCGGGTTATCAATGCGTTCCAGGCGGCCGGGCACGCCGTTGAAACTCTCCAGCACCTTGAATTGTTCCGGTTTGTACCCCAAAGCCAGGGCCAGGGCCTGCACGGCCAGAAGGTTTGAAGCGTTGAACGCGCCTACCAGTCTGGATTCAAGCTCCCAGCGCCTGCCCTCGTAAGTCATGCGCAAATGCAGCCCTTGCGGCGTCAAAGACAAAATTTCACCATGCACATAGGGCCGCCTGCCCTTAGGCGACGTAAGTCCGAAACCCAGGGCCCGCCTGTGCCGGGCCAGCAGTTTGCGCCCATAGGCGCAATCGGCGTTGATGGCCGCAGCCTGAAGCCGGGCGTAAGGGGCCTTGAACAGTTTGACTTTACTCGCAAAATAATCGTCCATGCCCGCGTGATAATCGAGATGATCCTGAGTGAGGTTGGTAAAAATGGCGCCGCTGAAGTTAATGCCCGCAACCCGCTCCTGGTCCAGAGCGTGGGAAGACACCTCCATGGCCGCCACCTCCACCCCGGCTTCGCGCATATGGGCAAGGTTAGCGTGCAGGGTCAGGCAATCCGGCGTGGTCAGCGGAGCGGGCTCTTCATGGCCGGGCCAGCGGTAGTTGATGGTGCCCATGACGCCCACGCGTTTGCCCAATGCGGAAAAAAAAGCCTCCAACAAATAAGTGATCGTGGTTTTACCGTTGGTGCCGGTAATGCCGATAACCGGAAAATCGAGAGCAGCAGTGCGATAGCGGGCGCGAGCGAGCCGCCCCAGCACTGTGCGCGGCGCAGGACAGGCTACCACGCGCACAGGCGCGTTTATGCCTTCGGCTGCATTCGGCGCGCAAACAACCACCCCGGCGCCCCGAGCAACGGCGTCCGCAATATACTGCTCGCCGCCCGGCAGGGCCACAAACACATCCCCGGGCATTACCCGGCCGGAGTGGATTTTAAGATCCGCTTTACCCGAGCGCAAAAGGCGCAAAGTCCCGGCCAGAGAGTAGGTTTCCATTTTATGTTCCGCTGTTTTCTGCAAATTTATTCCGACAACCAAAGCACATATTCCGTTTTAGAGTTGGCGGCCAGAGGGGTGCCCGGTTTGGGCTCCTGGCGCAGCACCGTCTGCCCCTCGCCCTTGACCACCGGCATGACGCCCTGATTAATAAACGCCTCCATGGCCCTGCGCACAGACTTACCCACTACATTGGGCACCACACCCGGCTTGGCGGTCACGGCTTTGTCCCCGGTTCCGCTGCCGTTGGCGACAGCCTCGTCTTTGCCGCTGTCAACAGGATCTTCCGCTGTATCTTTTCCGGCGGCCACCAGGGCTTTGGCCTTTTCAGGAGTTTTTTCCTTGTCTTTGTTTCGGGACTTATCTTTACCTGAAGCGGCCCGCGCCGTATCCTTAACGGCATCCAGCTTATCCTGCTCGTTTTCGGCCAAATCCAGCTTCTCTTCCGGCAATTCGCCCCGGTACGCCAGCGTGTGCGTGATAATTTTCCGAAAAACAGGCGCGGCAACCACGCCGCCGTATACGGACTTGCTGGGTTCGTCAACCATGACTAACACCAGATAACGCGGGCTCTGCAAAGGCGCTATGCCCACAAACGAGGCCACTCGCGCGTGGCCGTAAGTTTTTCCCGAAGCCTTCTGCGCCGTGCCGGTCTTGCCTCCCACCACTACGCCGGGAATGCTGATCCGCGCCCGCTGGCCGGTACCGTCTTCTTCAACGACTTCGCGCAACATGGCCAAAACCAATTCGGCGGATTTGCGCTCAAAAATCTGCGCATGCTCCGAGGCTGCCCCGACGCTGTCGCCGGCAGGCTCATCAACCTCGCCGTCGCTCTGCTCGGCTGTATCGCCGCCGGCGTCACTGTTTGCGCCGTTACCGGAAGCCGTCAAATCCAGATCACTGATTACCAGCTTGAGCGGCCGCTGTTCACCGCCTGTGGCCAGGGTCAGATAAGCCTGGGCCATTTGCAGGCCCGTGGCCGAAAAGCTTTGCCCGAAAGAAGCGTTGATCAGGTCGGTTTCCGTCCATTGTTTGGGGGTGCGCAAAATGCCTACAGCCTCACCGGGAATGGGCAGCCCGGTTTTATGGCCGAAGCCCAGGCGATCCAGGTAGGCATGGTAATTTTTAACTCCCAGTTGCAGCCCGATCTTGGCCGCGCCGATGTTGCTGGAGTAGGATAAAATTTTGTTCAAAGGCAAATCGCCGTAGCTGTGGGTGTCGCGAATAGTGGTCTTGTTATATTTCCACACTCCTTTTTCGCAATAAAACACCGCATCCGGCTTAACCGTTTTTTCAGACAGCGCCGCAGCCACCAAAAGCGGCTTGATGGTCGAGCCCTGCTCCAGAGCGTCCATGGCCAGGCGGCTGCGCCACATGGACGGCTGATACTCCCGATAAGCGTTAGGATTGAAGAAGGGATACTCAGCCCAAGCCAGAATTTCACCGGTGGGCACATCCACCACCAGACAGCCGCCCCACTTCCCGCCGAATTGAACTACTGTCTTGGCCAGGGCATCTTCGGCAAAATACTGAATCTGCGCGTCAATGGTCAGGCGAATATTCTGTCCCATTAGCCCGTCATCCTGGCGGAGCCCCTCCAGGTACAGTCGCCGCCCGGCCGCATCGCGCTGCATGGTCAACCGGCCCCTGCGGCCGCTTAAAATATCGTCAAAGGACCGCTCCAGTCCTTCCAGCCCCTTGTCGTCAATGCCCACAAAGCCGAGCAATTGCCCGGCCAGTTGTTTGTAC
>CBDTYX010000198.1:0-4228 GCA_965364745.1 uncultured Desulfovibrionaceae bacterium
GGCAACGGCTTTGTGGGCGTTGACGCCGTCATCGACAAGGACCTCGCCACCGCGCTGCTCGCTGAAGTGTGCGGTCTCGACTTCCTGATCATCGCCACCGACGAAAAGGGCGTGTGCATCGACTACAAAAAGCCCACCCAGAAAATGCTGTCCAAGATGACCACTTCCGAGTGCCAGAAGTACCTCGACGAAGGCCAGTTCCCGGCCGGCTCCATGGGCCCCAAGGTCCAGGCCGCCATGGAATTTGCCCAGAGAACCGGCAAAACCGCCATCATCACCTCCATTGAGGACATTCCTCTGGCGGTGAAGGGTCAGGCCGGCACTTCCATCGTGAAGGGCTAATTAGAAGCTTGAAAGCCTTGCGGCGGGGGCGCGCACAGCGCTCCCGCCTTGCTTTAAGCCCATAGCCGCGCCCAGGCTTGAAATAAGCGGCGGTGCGGCAAAAAAAGGCACGAAATAAGAATCCGCGCTTGACCTTTAAAAAGTACTGGCGTAACGTGCCTTCTCCTGCACAGGTTTTTTCGCGGCGCCCGCCGCAATAAACTCTGCGCCGGAGTTCCGGATAAGTATACTAAACGGCTGATCAGAGAACAGTTTCCTGAAATCGTCGTGCTGATCGTCCGAAAATTGTTAATGGCGTGTAGGTAAGTGAAACTTTTTTCACCTAACTTCAAGGAGAGGATTTAATGAGCAAGAAACTTAATGTCATCATCATGGGCGCCGCCGGTCGCGACTTCCACAACTTCAATACCTATTTCCGCGACAACGACTGCTACAACGTGGTAGCTTTCACCGCCGCTCAGATTCCGGACATTGAAGGCCGCAAGTATCCCGCGGGCCTGGCCGGCAAACTTTACCCCAACGGCATTCCGATTCACGCTGAAGAAGATCTGCCCAAGCTGATCAAAGACCTCAAAGTCGACGACTGCGTGTTCTCCTACTCTGACGTGAGCTATCAGCACGTTATGCACATCAGCGCCATCTGCACCGCCGCCGGCGCCAACTTCCGCCTGCTTGGCCCCAAAGACACCCAGCTTAAGAGCACCAAGCCCGTGGTGGCCGTGTGCGCCGTGCGTACCGGTTGCGGCAAGGGCCAGACCGCCCGTCGCGTTATTGAGTTCCTCATGAGCAAGGGCCTCAAAGTCGTGGCTGCCCGTCACCCCATGCCCTACGGCGACCTGGTGAAGCAGGAATGCATGCGCTTCGCCACCGTGGAAGACCTGAAGAAGAACAACTGCACCATCGAAGAAATGGAAGAATATGAACCCCACGAGATTCGCGGCAACGTCATTTACTCCGGCGTTGACTACGAAAAGATCCTGCGCGCCATTGAAAAAGACCCCAGCGGCTGCGACGTGGTTCTGTGGGACGGCGGCAACAACGACTTCGCCTTCTTCAAGCCCGACATGAACATCGTTGTGGTTGACCCCCACCGCCCCGGTCACGAACTGAATTACTACCCCGGCGAATCCACCCTGCGCCAGGCCGACGTGGTCGTGATCAACAAGATCGACTCCGCCAGCTTTGAAAACATCCAGATCGTGCGCTCCAACCTCGAAACCATTTGCCCCAACGCTGTGGTTATCGACGGCGCCTCCATCATCAGCGTGGATGACCCCAAAGTGATCCGCGGCAAGCGCGTGCTGGTCGTTGAAGACGGCCCCACCCTGACCCACGGCGAAATGAGCATCGGCGCGGGCACCGTGGCCGCCAAGCGTTTCGGCGCCAAAGAACTGGTCAACCCCCGTCAGTGGGCCAAGGGCCGCATCATTGAAACCTATGAGCACTATCCTCATATCGCTGAAAACAACCTGCTGCCCGCCATGGGTTACGGCGAACAGCAGCTGAAGGACCTGGAAGCCACCATCAACGCCGTTGATTGTGAAGCCGTGGTTATCGCCACCCCCATGGACCTGAACCGCATCATCAAGATCAAGAAGCCGACCACCCGCGTGTACTACGACCTGCAGGAAATCGGCGAACCCACCCTGGATACCGTGCTGGGCGAATTCTGCAAGAAGCACAAGCTTGGCAAGTAATTTGACGGTATAAGGTAATTAAAGCCCCTCCAGACGCGAGTCTGGAGGGGCTTTTTAGCCATTAGCCCGGATGGAATGGTTTCAAGCATCGGCGTTGGCGCAAAATTCGCGCGCGCCAGGTTTCATTTCCCGCCGCTCCCCCCCGGCGCTTTGTCGACAGCTCTTTTGTAGCTTTCCAAAGAGTTTGATTTTATCTTAATGCCCAGCGGCAAATATAATTTTAACTTTGCCTGAAAATGATTTTTGGGAGGAAAAAATGTCAGGCCCCCCCCCCCCCCCCCCGCCACTTTTAATCGAAGGGCAGAAAGGAATTCCTGTTCCCAGTCTGCTGCCGGAAATTCCCGATGATTGCCTGGACAATGTTTCCGAGCCGCGCGGCGCGGTAGTCAGCGATGTGCGCAGCATCTCCGGCATGATTAACGAATACGCCTCGGCCAAAATTATGCTGGCCCGCGGCCCCCAGTACATTTACGAAAACATTAAAGATTACACGGTCGTCACCGTGCCCGTGCCCAACAAACAGGGCATGCAGGATATCGTGGTGGCCTGCGGCGCCGTGCACGTGCTCTGGGAAGACCTGGCCGAAATCCGCTCCATCGCCGTGCACCCCAAGTTTCACCGCAAGGGCCTCGGCTCCAAAATCGTCAACGCCCTCATCGAAGAAAGCCGCGCCTTAGGGATTCGCCGCCTGTTCACCTTCACCCTGGCCGTGGAATTCTTCCAGTCCTTCGGCTTCATCGAATACCCCCGCAACGATATCCCCCCCATCGTCTGGGTGGAATGCAGCAAGTGCTCCAAATACTACAACTGCGACGAAACAGGCATGATCCTGCATATATAGATTTGACGGGACATCTGGAGGAAGCGAACCCAAAGGGGATCATCCCCTTCAGGTTCCCTTCCTCCAGACCTCCTTCCCTCCTGAAACCGTATTGGGGGGAGGCGTTGGGAATGGGCTATATAGCGGCAAGGCCGTTTCCTTTAAAACTGAGCTAAGCAAAGCGAAGATGGCGCGAGCCGTGCCCCGCCCCCGTACACCGTCATTCCCTGTGTAAACAGTGGAATCCAGGATTAAAGCGGAAAACAGCGGAGTGACCGCAATATTTCTTTTTTGCAAAAGACTGCAGTGACAAAATATACCGCTTTGCTAATGCAAAAGGCTGTCTTCATCAGGAGAATATCCTGAATCCCCCGGCAAACCTTTACTTTGAGGATGCAAACCATGTCCGAACCTGAAATCTTTGTCATCAAATACGGCGGCCACGCCATGGAAGACGCCGCTCTCAACGTGCGCTTCGCGCAAGACGTGGCCGGGCTTATGCGGGCCGGCAAACGCATCGTCATTGTGCACGGCGGCGGGCCCATGATCAGCGGCATGCTTAAGCGCCTGAACATCGAAAGCGTATTTAAAGACGGCCTGCGCGTCACCGACGCCGCCACCATGCAGGTGGTGGAAATGGTCCTCTCCGGCGCAGTCAACAAGGAAGTGGTCAGCCTGTTCGAACAAAACGGGGCGCGGGCCGTGGGCTTTTCCGGCAAAGACGGCTCCTGCCTTGTGGCCGAGCAAATCTCCGTTGATTACGGCCTGGTGGGCAACGTCAGCCGGGTCGATCCCACTCTGTTTTCCCTGGCCCTGAACGCCGGCTACGTGCCGGTCATCGCGCCCGTGGCCGTGTCCAAAGACGGCTCGGCCCTCAACGTCAATGCCGACTCCGCGGCCGGCGCCGTGGCCGGGGCGCTTAAAGCCCACTGCTTCGTGCTGGTCACCGATGTGCCCGGCGTGCTCGACGCAAGCGGCAAACTCATGCCTGAGCTCACCCGCGCCGAAGTGGAGGCCCACATCGCCTCCGGCGTGATCTCCGGCGGCATGATCCCCAAAGTCAAAAGCTGCCTCCACGCCATGGATCTCGGCGTCGCCCGCGCCATGATCGTGGACGGCCGCGAGCCCGGCAATCTGGCCGCGTGCCTCCTGGGGAAGGGCGGCGTCGGCACGACGTTTAAATAGATAGTCAAGGCCGTCCGCCCCCAGGAAGGGGGCAGCCCCGCAGGGGAGCCGCCCGAAAATCACATTTTTCGGGCGAGCGAGCCTTGAGCGCCCGCCAGGACGGCGGGCCGAAAGGTATGCGATAAAAGTCGGCCGCGAGCCCGGCAATCTGGCCGCGTGCCTCCTGGGGAAGGGCGGCGTCGGC
>CBDTYX010000199.1:0-4197 GCA_965364745.1 uncultured Desulfovibrionaceae bacterium
CGCGCCCGCGCCGCAAGCCGATGCCGCAAGCCCCGTGGCCAACGCCACTTCGCCTGCGGCGCTTGCGGAAACCATGGGCGATGACGTGCCGGCCGCCGAGGGCGTCGGGGCGGACGCCGCTTTGGCCGAAGAGCCGCTTGATTTGCCCCTGCTGCTGGACATGCTGCCGGATATTGAAATCAGCGGCGGAGCGGTGTTCTCGGGCGGCGAGAGCTCCCGGCGGACCATGCCGGCCGCGAACATAAACTTTTTGTTCGCCGAGGACGGCCTGTCTTTATCCCTGCGCAGCCAGGCCTTGGGCGATGCGCAAAACCGCCCCTCCAGCCTGGAGCTGACCGTGAAAAACCTGTCCGCTTCCGGCGATGAGATCAGAGGCGCGGCGCGGCTTTCGGCCGAATTGAACATTTTGGACCAGACCCTGCGGCCGGAAATCGTCGCTGATCTTGCCTATGCTCCGGCCCAAAAGAGCCTGGCCGTCGCCGATTTCGCCCTGAATCTGGAAAAGCTGCGCATTAAAGGAAATTTCGCGGTCCGTTTTCCGAACCAGGGCTTTGCCGTGGCCGGGCGCCTCGAGCATGCGGGCCTCAGCCTGCCGCGCTGGTTCCAGTTCGGCCGCAATTTGCCGGGCAGCCTGCAGTATGCGCTGGATAACCTGTCCGGTTACATGGATTTTGATCTCAACCAGGACCGCCTGATCGTCAGCCGCATGGTTACCGACGTGCTGGGCATGACCCTGGAGGGAACCGGCGGCACGCCCGATTTTGGCGCCCCCGTGGTCGTCATTGACGCCGGAGGGCCTTTTCTGGACGTCAACGCCCTGTTTCCGGAAGTGGTCGACCCGCCCCCGGATACGCTGCCCCGCGTGCATTATGCGCAAGCCCCGCTGGTGGGCGGCGCTGATGTGGACGACTCCGACCTGCCCGATGTGAGCCACGACATTAAGATCCGCGGGGCCGAAGCCCGGGTGCGCAAGCTGGAGGTAGACGACCTGGCCGTGCGCATTGTGCCCTCGGAGCGGGGCACGCAGTGCCTGTTTACCATGGGCTCTGTGGCCGGCGGCAAAATGGACGCCGACTTGACCGTGCTTAGCGACAGCGACAAACTGGAAATAGACGCGAGACCCGTAAACCTTTCCATAAAGACCCTGGGCGAGGATTTGTTCGAGCGGGCGCCTTTGGATACGAAGGTGAGCGGCACGGCCAAGGTCAGGGCCCTGCCCGACACCTTAAGCGTCTTTTTCCGGAGCATGGAGGCGGAGTTTGCGCTGAAATTCAGCGCCGGCAGCCTGTATTTGCGCGAAAGCAAGCGCACGCTGAAATTTGACTCCGCGGCCGCCTCCGGGCGCGGCGCTTCCGTGGCCGGGCAGGACGGCTCCGATTCCATGCTGCTGTTTAGCGGTGATTGGAACTTTCAGGCCGTGAGCGGCAAGGAAAAAATCAGCGCCGCGCTCAAGGGGCCTCTGGGCGTGGATGAAAACAGCCTGGACCTGTTTACGCCGGGCGGGGCTTTAAGCGCTGAAGCCAATGCGGAGCTGCCTTTTTTGGGAGTCAATGCCGGGCACACGGTCAAGTTTGCGGGCAACTTCGCCTACGATGACCGCACCCGGGCGCTGAGCCTGAACAAGGCCTCGGCCGTGCTGCCTTACGGCACGGCCACGGGCGACATTGCCTGCCGGCAGTTCGGGGCCGCCGGAGAAGCCTGGACGGGCAGCGCCGGGCTCAAGGCTTCCTCCACGCGGGATTGGCTGGGGTATATGGGCTTTGACCGCGCCTCCCTGCCCGAAGCGGGCCTCGCCAAGGGCGAGTTCACGTTCAAGTTTGCGCAAAGCGGCGCCAAGTGGGCCATAGAAAACGCGGCCTTCCTGCTGGACGGAAATGTGCGGGGCAAGCTTGATCTGTCGCAGGCCGCGGACGACAGTTACGCCTTTGCCCTGCATATCGAATCTATAAATATAGATGATTATTACCCGCCGCGCAAAACTTCCTCGGCCCTGCCCGCGCCCGACCCCTGGGACTTGTCCTCTCTTTTGAAGGTCAAGGCCAAAGGCGTCATTACCATTAAGGACCTCGCCTGGCGCAAGCTGCATTACACCAATGTGGCCACCAGCGTGACCCTGGAAAACGGCAGATTCAGCATTCCCACCACGGCCGCGTTTTACGGCGGAGAAAACAAGGCCGATTTGAGCGGCACCATTGATCCGAACCGGGTAAACGCCAAGTTCAGCTTGAATTTTAAAGGCGCGGAGCTGGGGGCGATAACCAAAGATCTATATTCAGACGAACGGGCCACGGGGCGGATGAACATTTCGCTCTCGGCCGCCGGCTCGCCCGCCAGAGCCTCAGAAATGCTGACCGCCTTCGCCGGCAACTGGTCATTCGATGTGGGCGCGGGTCACTTCAGGGGCAAGCGCGACGAGGGCACGGGCAAGGAGCCGTCCAAAACGCAGTTCAGCGCCATCAAGGCTTCGGGGCGCATGCACGACGGCCGTCTGGAAACCGACAACTTCACGCTTTCCGCGCCGGGATCCACCGATACCGTGGGCCGGGGATACGTGGACATCGACAAAAACGCCATTGACATGGATTTTGAAGTGCGCATGTTGGGTATAGATATCCCGGTTAAACTTTCCGGCGCTTTGGACGATCCTAAAACTACAGTCAAATCGGGCAAGCTTATCGGCAATGCCGTGGGCGGCATCGGTTCGGGGCTGTTCGGGCTGGTCGTCGACGTCATTACCCTGCCGGGCAAAGTAATTATGCTGCCGTTCGGCAATGATTCGGGCAAAAACGACGGCGGCTCCGGGCAGCGGAGCGGCGGCGGGGGCGCGGGCGGCGGAAATTCGCGCTGAATATGGCCTTAAGGTCTTGGGCTACGGCAAATTGTTCAAGGCGAGCAGTGACCTGCAAGCAAGAGAGGGCGCGGCTTTGCGGACGATCAGCCTTGGGCGGCATAGAAATATTTATGAAATTTGCCTCCAATGACTTGACGAAACCGTTTAAGCTGCCATAATAGTTACAAGGTAACTTGAGTTTTCCATTCTTTTGAGTTTTTAGGTTTTTTTGGTTGGTTTGTTTGGTAAGGTGCAGACGAGGTATAGTGTACCCGCTATTTTTTGTGCGACGAAGCACAGCACATAACTCTGGAGGATTTCGATGAGACTGCTTAAACCTTTTATTCTCGGTATGGTAATGGTTCTCGCAATTGCTTCTTCGGCATTTGCCAACCTGTGCCCTGATGGAAACGCGACCCCCAAGATCGCCAGCTTTGACTTCTTTGTGGACTATTCCGGCTCCATGATGATGCATCATAAGGGCACCAATGTGGAAAAAATTGTGATGGCCAAGCAGATCATGGACGCCATGAATGCGGAAATTCCTCAGCTCGACTACAGCGGCAGCATGCACACGTTTGCTCCCTATTCCGAGCTGGTTCCCCAAAGCGGCGTTTATGACAAGGAAGCTTTCCGCCAGGCTATCGCTTCCCTGCGCACCGACTATCAAGTGTTCGGCCGCCTGACCCCCATGGGCGACGGCATTGCCGATCTCGGCCCGGTAGCCCAGGGCATGGCTAAGCCCGCCGCCATCATTATGTTCACCGATGGCGACAACAACCGCGGCAACGACCCCGTGGCCGAAGCCCGCCGCCTCTATGAAGCCGCTCCCGACGCTGTGATCCACATCGTGTCCTTCGCCGACACCGAAAACGGCAAGGCCATTCTGGACCAGATCGCGGCTATGAAGTCCGAAACCGTGTACGTGAGCGCCCTTGACCTGATGGCTGAAGACGGCTCCGCCCTCCGCCAGTTCGTTATGGACGTGTTCTACAACTGCGGCGAAGATGAATCCATCATGCTGCACAACATTCAGTTCGCTTTCGACTCCGCTGAACTGGATTCCACCGCTCGCGGCCTGCTCAACGAAGCTGCTTACATCCTGCAGGGCCGCACCGGTCAGATCGTGGTTGCCGGTCATACCTGTAACATCGGTACCGACCAGTACAACCAGAGACTGTCCGAACGCCGCGCCAACTCCGTGCGTCAGTACCTGATCAGCAAGGGCATTGATGCCAACCGCATCAGCGCCATCGGTTACGGCGAATCCCATCCGAAGTACTCTAACGATACTGAAGAAACGAGACGCCTCAACCGTCGCGTGGAAATCAGCATCCAGCAGTAGTCTTTAGTTAATGAAAAGGCCC
>CBDTYX010000200.1:0-4167 GCA_965364745.1 uncultured Desulfovibrionaceae bacterium
GCCCGCAACCCGGAAAGCGGCCCGCCCGATCCTTTGGAGCTGCGCTCGGCCATGATTTCGCCCCTGCGCATGGCGGACGGCGCGGCCCCCGCATCCGCCGAACCGGCGCGCAAGCGCCCCGCGTCTGAGCCGAGCGGAGCTTACGGCGGCCTGTCTTTTGATGCGCCCGGCAGCTTGGGCATGAATCTGGACCCGCAGCCCGCCGCGACCTCGCCCATGGCGGCTTTTTCCTCCGGCGCGACAGGTTCGGGCGCTTCGGGCCCCCTGGCCGCGGAAGCCGCCCCGGCCACGGGAACCGCTCCGGCAACCGCCTCCATGGCCCCGGACCAGGACGGACCCATTTCACTGTCCGGCGTATCCGGCTTGCCCGGTTTTTCCGCCTCCGCCGCTTCCGGTTCCGCCGCGCCTTCGGGCCAGGGCTCACTGCCCAATCTCTCCCTGGACGGTATTTCCCCGGTGCGGCGCAGGTAGCGCGGGCAGCCCGGATTTCTGTTTAGCCTTCAAATGCACATTTCAAGCGCGGGCGGAAAAATGGTTTTTCCGCCCGCGTTTTTGTTGCTTTGGAAAAGCTCCCGCGTCGGCTCCGCCCGCTGCCGCTGCCTTGGATGCCGAGTTTCGGCCCGGCGGCGGCAACCGGGCGCAGATCGAAAAATATTTTGCAATAAGAACTCATTGTTCTTGCTTCGGGAACAACTTTTTTATAGAATGACGCTTAAATATAGAGGCAAAAAGATACGGCTTTCATTTTTTGTTGAGGGCCTGTTTGGAGACAGTGGCGGTTAAAAGCGCGACAAGCGCGAAAGGAAGCGTGGTATATGTGTGGCTGGTTTACGGGGTGGAAGTCTGGCGGGGTGGTTTGCATGTCGGCGGCGCTCTTGTGGTTGGTTTGCCTTGTCGCCCCGGCGCGGGCTTTTTGGGGGGATTACGCGACTGAGCCGCCGCCGGAGATATTCGGGGTGCGGCTTGGGGATGACATCAGGAATTATAAGGGGATGGCCGCGGGTAAGCTTGCAAATCCCGAACTTTTTCCCGGCGAGAAGATTTACAGCCGAAAAAGCGATAAGGGGTTGATGTTTAACGGTGTCCCGGTAAAGGAAGCCGACAAGAACGGCGCGTATGGGCCTTCCTATTCGGTCTACAAAAATAAAATCTATGCGATCAGTTTCAATGTGTCTAAAGAAGATTATGCAGAAGCGCTCCGGCAAATGGATGCTCTGTTCGGCCCTTGCAGGGAAATCGAAGAGGGCTTCCGGCAAGGCGAGAAGCGTTATTCTTGGCTGAATTATGAAGTTTCCGTTGAATCGTCCAGCGGTGAACATTTTAGTGTGCAGTGGCAACCTGTGCAAAAAAGCGTTCCTCATGACAGGCGTGAAGATGATGATAAGATGGTGTTTGCGGGCGTGACCCTTGGCAGCAGAATTGACGATTATCTATTTTTGCAGGAGGCGTATCGCGAAGGGCCGGACGTCGTTTATTACACCAGTAAAATACCGCCACCGGTTGAAATGCGGGCTTATGTTTTCAGCGCTTATAAAGGCATTATTTATGGTGTGAAATTCGTATTTGATAAAGATTCGTCTGCCTTTAAGGGGGTACGACGCTCTACTTTAGATTGGTTGGGCCGAGGTGAATGGACCACAGAATATCTATATTTTTGGGGAGAGGTACGCGTAGATACTTTTTCTTCAACTAACATAGCATATGCTAGGCTAATGCCTTTATGGTGGGACGCCAACCGGGCCAGGCTAGCCTACTACCGCGATGTGAAGCCTGATTAACTGAAATTGCCTTTGGCGCTACTTATTAATAAACGCCGGCGCGGGTAAACCATGCACCGGCGTTTATTTATTTGAGATAGAGTCTATTTTTATTGTTTAGTTTTAGGGGAAAAGCCCAGTTTCGCGGCTTCCTTTCTATACATTTCTTCCATAACCTCCCTTATGCCTTTACCTGTTTTATTTTGTTTTTCTTCATTAAGCCGTTTATCCACATCTATTTTTAGATTATTCAGTTTGTTCTTCTCAAACAAACTCGGATGCCCGTCGGTGAGGATGATTAAGGCCGTGAACAGGTTTCTGGCGCCTGTAGTTTCGCTGCGCTCGGAGCGGATGACCTCCAGGCCGGCACTCCAGAAATCGCCTTCACCCAGGTATTTGCGGAACTCTTTGAATCCCGCGAGATTGCCCCGGCCCATGTTGAACGCCAGATCCACCAGGCCGGTTTGCCGCCCTTTGCCTAAAAAGCTCGCGTAGGGAAAGAGCGCTTTGACATCGTCTTTGGCGTCATTGGTCCGTTTTGCCTGGATGGCGTCGATATCCTCGGCCGCGATAAGCGCCTCTTTCCAGTTCCACGGTTCGCCTGGCGTCCAGTTTTTGTCCAGGGCCTTCACCTCGTCGGTGACCAGCACGCCGTGGCCCACAGTGAGATTGCCCCGACCGTCATTGTAAACCCTATACATTTTTGAGGCCTTGTAGATCTTGCCGGTGAGCTCGTCCTGCGCCCTGTTCCAGACAACTTTGATGCTTCCGGGTTTATTGTCTTCGCTTTCTTTGCCCTCGCTTTGCTCAATGACGTTATCAAACATCGAGCCCGGCCCGGTATCCAGAGCATCCATGGACTCGCCGCCGCTCATGAGGTTAACGAGCGCGGCCTTTTGCTCAGGCGTGAGGTCAAAGCCGACAAGGCTTCGCGAGGAGTAGCCGGCTTCACGCATGGCCTTATAGGTGTAGAGCATGTCTTCAGGCGACAGCTTGGGCATGGCCGTAGCCAAGTGGCGGGCGTCGTTGTTGTCCAGGCGTAGCATGGGCAGGTTGCCTTGGCGGGCTGCGCGGACGTATTCGTGCATGAGTCCGGCGGCGATGTCGTCACGGGCGGGGTCGCGGGGTTGGCCGTCTGCAATATCGCGCCCGGCCGTATTGGGCAACTGGAGGGCGTTTTTTTGCTGCGTGGCGTTGCTAAAGGATTTATCCCCTTTGAAGAGGATATCATCCATGGGCTGGTAGCCGGCCGTTTTTTGCGCGACAGTGGTTTGCGCACGTTGCGTCGCTTGGCCTCCTCCGACTGGCGAGGCGGTTTGCAGGGCGGCACGGTCGGCAGTGCCGAACCCGGCCGCGTGCGCGGCCGTGGGGCCGCCGAGGAGAGTGCCGCCCAAGGCGGAGGATGTTTCAAGGCGAGCGTCCAGGCCGGAGGCGCTTTCCCGGCGGTCGTAATCCTGATTGCGCTTGGGGGCGTGGTAAGCCGGGTTGAACAATTTGGCGATGGAATCGTTGATTCGCTCAAGATCGCGTTCCGCCTCTTGCACGGCCCTCACCAGTTGGAGGTTCAAGGCGGTCACGCCGCCGCCCGGCGCTTTGGGCGTGTCCGCCAGAGCGGCGCGGGCGAAGTGGAGGGTCTTTTCAACGTCTTGGCGTTTGCGGACCATGAAATCATAGCCCATGGTCTCGTCGGGCCAGAGCTCTTCGGCCAGGGAGAGTTGCCGCTTGGGGGCGGGTTCCGGGTCGTCACCGCCGATGAGGGTTTGGCCGGGCTGCGGGAGGGGGATTTCGGGTTTAGTGCCGTGTTCGTGCTCCACGCTGCCCTGGTTGCGCTTGCGTTTGGGGTTGTAATAAATGTCATTTCGATAGGGGTCTGTCATATTTTTGTCCTTACATGGTTAAAGAGTTAACGTGATTAGAGAAGCAGGGCCCGGCGCCCTGAAATTTTGGCGGGAAGGGGGAAGAAGGGGAAAAGGGAAAAGAAATAAAGGCGGAAGGCAAAAGCCAGGAAAGGCAAGAAGATGGATGCTTCACGTTTGACGCTCTGCGGACCTCATCCCTAGGGCTCGCTCCTTTGCGGGCTCACCCAAGGGCTGCGCTTCGTTTCTACTCGCGCCGCCGGAGGCTCAGCATGACAAGGTGCAACGGGCGCAGGCAAACGGAGGAGGTGTCCGTGTTGTTCCAACGGTGATCTTGACTCGAAGGCAAAGGCTAAAGGCATGGATTCCCTGTCTGCACAGGGAATGACGGAAGCGCGGGACGGCGTGTGTGGTGCGATTCCTTCGCCTGGCGGCTTAAGGGAAAGACAAAAGGCGAGAAAGGCAAAAGCGAAAAGAGATAAACGGAACGCGTTCAGACCGACGCTACGTCGGTGTTGGTGATTTAAATTACAGGCGAGGATAAAAAACAAAAG
>CBDTYX010000201.1:0-4162 GCA_965364745.1 uncultured Desulfovibrionaceae bacterium
CCAAAATGGTCACGGCCGCGGCTTTGGCCGCCGCATCCGCAGCCAAAACGATGGAGGCGGCCGAAAAAGTCTCCAGAACGCCCAAGGCGTTGAAATCTTCCTGCCGCACAGCCCCGGCCAAAGCCCATAAAATTTGCGAATGCACGCTGGCCAGAATGAAGCCGTCCACCACTTCCGTGCCCCCCACTTCCCGGCCGGCTGCAATAGAAGCCGTGACCGCGGCCACATTGCCGTGAACAGCCGCCAAGTATTTGCCCGGGCAGATGGTTTTGAAAAACAGCGGGGTCACCGCGGCGGTTTTGACCATCTGGTCGGCGCTTTCAATGCCTTTGGCGATGCTGGTGTATTCCAGCATGCCCAGCGAGTGCAGTTCTAAAGTCATGATGCCTGTCTCCTGATGCGAATGGAGTCGCCGACGTTTTCCACCAGGCCGCCTATGGACGCATGCACCCTGGCCCCCAAAGCGCCTTCCGGAATTTCAGCGATAAGCTGACCGGCTTTAACGCTGTCGCCCGCCTTGCATAGCGCCACGGCCGGCTTGCCGATGTGCTGGCGCAAAGGAATATTTACCGTTTCGGGCATAAAGCCGGAAACCTGTTCGGGGTGGATGTCCAGATATTTGGTGATGCCGATGCGAGCCGCCAAACGGGAAATGGGCGTTTTGCGGTAATCTTTCCACTGGGTGATGGCGAGGTCCAATTCGGTTGAGCCCTCAAAGCCCAGGCCCCTGGCGCCGAGTTCGGCGCGCACGGCCTTGTTGATGGCGCAGGGTGAAAGATCCATAGGGCAGGCCACATGCTCGCAAATACCGCAAAAACAACACATCATAGCCTGACGTCCGGCCGAAACTTCCAGCTCACGGCTCGCGCCGAAAGCGCGCATAACCCGGTGGGTCTCAAACGGCTGGCCGATAAGGCGGCGCGGGCAAAGATCCGTACAAAAACGGCACTGGATGCAGGCTGTGGAAGCGCGGCGACGCATGGATTCAACGCTCTGCAAAGCCTTGCGGTGCAGGTAATGCCCATGCGGCACCAGGATGATACCGCCCAGGGTTTTGGTGACCACGGCGGAGGCGATGTCCGCGGGGTTATCCAGCACCGCGCCCATAACCGGCCCGCCGAGCACAACCACCCAGTCGTTGATGGTCGCGCCGCCGCAAAATTCAATGCATTCTGTGAGCGACACGCCTATAGGCACTTCAAATACCGCCGGCCGGGTCACTTCGCCGCTGACGGTTACCGTACGCCTGGTTACGGGCAGGCCTTCAAGACTTTCCGCAAGAGAAACCAGGGTGCCCACGTTGGACACCAGGCATCCAACCGCGCGGGGCAAACCCAACGGCGGCACTGTGCGTCCCGTGGCCTCGTAAATGAGCACCTGTTCATCCCCGGCCGGGTAAAAATTGTCCAACAATAAAAGGGAATAGTCCGTGCCGTTGGTCAGACCGGTGAGCAAGTCCACGAGATCGGCATGTTTGCGCTTGACGGCGATAATGCCCCTGACAGCTCCGGTAGCCTGCATGGCAGCGGAAAGGCCGGTGAGCAGCCTCTGTCCGTTGCGCTTAATGATGTCTGCGTCGGTGGCCAACAAAGGCTCACATTCGCAACCATTGGCGATAACCGTATCCACAGCCGCCGCCAACTTGACATGGGTCGGAAATCCGGCCCCGCCCTGTCCGACGATCCCGGCATCACGGGCCGCCGCAATTACAGGATGCTCCATCGCGCGCCACTCCACATGAACAGCCTGGAAGCCCCAGGCGCAAAAGCATTGATTCGCTTGTTATAAACTAGCAGCACCCTGTCGGTCCTGCAAGAATTTTTATGTTAACAACTGTAGATGACGCAAGCTCAAGAATGCTTGGCGCCGCATCCGCCCGGGCATAACGCGCAGGCCGAAGGGCAGGCCGCCAGCCCCCCCAAGGCTGTACTGCGAAGCTCGCGCGGCAGCATGTGCCCCACAGCCAGCACCGCTCGCGTTGTTTCATCAAAAGGCACCAAATTGCGCCAGCCGCCGAGAATCATATCCGCAACTGTAAACGCGGCCGAAGCCGCTGCGGCGTTACGTGAATGGCAAGGCAATTCCACAAAGCCCTGCACCGGGTCACAAATAAGCCCCATGACATTTTGCAGCGACATGGCCGCCGCGTCCAAAGCCTCATCCGGCGTGCCGCCGGCGCTTTCCGCCAAAGCGGCAGCGGCCATGGCCCCGGCAATGCCCACTTCCACCTGGCAGCCGCCCACTTCAGCGGCAAAAGTAGCCAAGGCGGAAAAACACTGCCCCACTCCGCCGGCCGTCCATAAAGCTTTAAGCAAGGTTTCCGGGTTACGCCCCAAATCTTCATGCAAAGTAAGCAGCACGCCGGGCATGACCCCGGCCGAACCGGCCGTGGGCGCAGCACAGACAAGTCCGCCGGCGGAATTTTCCTGCATGGCCGCCAAGGCGCGCGTCGCGGCCTTAAGCGGCGCGCCGGACGCCAAAGCGTTCGTGCTCAGGCTATATTCATAAATTCCTCTGGCCGTGGGGGTTAAAAGCCGCAAACCATCTTCACGTTTAAACCCGGCCCAGACGCTGCCCAACATAACACCCAGCCTGCGCTGCATGAGCTCATTCACTCTTTTTTCCGGCAAGCCCAAAAGCGCGGCTTCACAATGCAAAGCCGCTTCGGCCAGGCTGATTTTATGCTTGCGACAAAACGCCGACATGCTTGCGGCATCGGTATATAAGGGCTTACCCGGTTTGGGCAGAACCAGGGGCGGCACTTTGATGAGCGGACACGCGGACGACGCCTGCAAAGCTTTAAGGCAGGCATCGGAAGGCTCTGTTAAAAATCGGGCTTGCAACAACTTTAAGCCGGCGGCCGACTCACCTGTGGCGACCATGACCTCAGCGGAGGAGGCCTTAAGCCGCGCCTCCGCTTTTATGGCGTCTTCCGGATCAAGCCAGGCATAGACATCATACGCATCCGCCAAAGATGACACAGGCAAGTCGCCCAGCGCCTTTATCTGTATGGTCCCGCCGCCCAGCGATGTGGCCCGCAGAGTTACGCTTTGCTCCTCCCCGGCCAGAGTGATATCCAAATCATTGGGATGGTCAAAACCACCCGGCAAAACGGCGCGTGAAAAGGACACGCTAACGCCCTCCGCTTCCGCCTTTTGCGCAGCCAGGTCATAGGCCGGATCCTCAATATCCACCCCCAAAGCCCCGGCAATGAAGGCCAGGTCGGCGCGCTGGGCGCGAAAGACATCCGCGAACGCGCCCTGGTCTTCAAAAACAATATCTATAGCGCGCGGCGCTTCACCGAGCGCCAAACCCGCATAGCGGCCGATCCGCCAGGACGCGGCCGTGTGCGAACTGGATGGCCCGCGCATGATCGGCCCGATAACATCGTTGAGAATACTGGGAAAAGACGCTTCGGGCATGGTCGCCCCCTTTTAAATCAATAAAATCCGGCAAAAGGCTTCCGGAATGAAGCAGCAAAATATACGCCGATCAAGGTGGTGAAGTCAAACACCGGCCGCCCGGTAACCCGTTGAATGGCATGCGCATACGGCGGCATATTGGAGCATTCCAACAAAATAGGCCCGACTTCGGGGTGGGAAGTCACCAACTCTTTGGCCGTATCCGTAATCTCCCCGGTAATGAGTTCATCATCCAAAAGCGGTTCTTCGTCCAAGATGGGCGAGCGGAACGCCGGCGCATCCTGCATGCCTCTAATGATCACCCGGTCTGGATCGCGCAGGCCGGCCAGCGCCAGCATGTCACTCGTCAGGCGCGGTTTGTTGGCGCATATTACGCCGATTTTGCGGTCCGGACCGATGCTGCGCTCGAGCATGGGCAGTTGAATAAGGCTGGACATGATCACCGGTACGGAAACAGCGGCCGCCACCTCGGCCTGAAAATGAATCATGTAGCCGCAGTCGCTGGCAATGGCGCGCACGCCCATGTCTTCCAGTTCCCTGGCGGTTTGAATGACGTTATTGGTCAGGCTTTTATCGCCTTTATCAATGAGGCGCTCCAAGGTTACGTCGGGCACGGTACGGTAAACCACGGGAAAGGGGTATGTTGAGGCATTGCCCACATCGCCGGGGATAAACGGCGTACGCACGTCCACCAGAATAATGCCCACAGCGTGGCCGTAGCTTTCCGCATTCTCACGCAC
>CBDTYX010000202.1:0-4136 GCA_965364745.1 uncultured Desulfovibrionaceae bacterium
CATGAAGTTGATGAAAAAGAGCTGGCTTCGGCGGAGCTGGTGCTGGAAGGCAACGGCGCTTCGCGTGGGGCGGGGCAGGGTAAGGTCAAATTTCTGCGTTCGGCTCTGGAGCTCAACCGTATTCAAAAAGGCGACGTGCTGGCCGCCGAACGCACCGATCCGGACATGGTGCCGGGTATGCGCATAGCCTCGGCCATTTTGGCCGACGTGGGCGGCGATACCAGCCATGCGGCCATAACTTCACGTGAACTCGGCATTCCGGCGGTTATCGGCATTCAGAATCTGGCCGTGCTGCGTTCTCTGGACAACCAGGACATGACCGTGGACGGCACGCGCGGGCACGCTTACCGCGGTCTTTTGCCCCTGTTTGAAGTGGGCGGCGAAATGGACCTTGATGAGCTTGAGCCGACCAAGACCAAGGTGGGACTCGTATTGGCTGATGTGAACCAGGCCATGTTTCTCTCGCGCCTGCGTCGTTCTAAGGATTTTGAAGTGGGACTTTTGCGCGCTGAGTTTATGCTCGGCAACGTGGGCGTTCACCCGCAGGCCCTGGAAGCCTTTGATAACGGCACTTTGCAAAGCCGGGTAGCCGAAAAATTATGTGAGCTGGATGTGCAGCTCTCCAAGCTCTTGCGCGAGCAACTGGCCGCCGGGCTCATAGGCGTGGATATGCGGCTGCGCGACTATGTGGGCGCCATCACCGGCATGACCGAAGAGATCAGCTCAGTCACGGCTATTGATAATTTACGCGGCACCGATGAAGTGTTGACCATTCACCGCAAGCTGCGCGAATTGGAAAACCGTCTTGACGAATACATGGAAAACGCCACCAAGCGCATTGATTTGTTCAAAACCTCGGTAAACCTGCGGGAGCATATTCTGGCCGCTTTGGCTCTGGATGAGGAGCTGACCCACCTGCACGGCAATGATCCGGACACGGTACGCTGGCGCAGCGAGATTGAATCCAATGTGGAAACCATGGTCGACAAGGCCAAGGATGTGCCCTTGGTGCAGGACACCCTGGCGGCTATCACCAAGCTGCGCGAAGAAGTGGCCCTGCGTACGGGTTTGGTCAAACAGATGGAAGAGGTGCGCTGTATTCCTGAAGAAATTGCCAACACCATCCGCATCCGGGGTTATCGTTCCGGGCGTGAACTGTATATTCAAACCTTGGCCCAGGGACTTGCCCTGTTCGCCATGTCTTTCTATGGCCGCGAAGTCATTTACCGGACCACGGACTTCAAATCCAACGAGTACTGCAACCTCTTGGGCGGCGTGCTTTACGAAAATGAAGAAGATAACCCCATGCTCGGCTACCGCGGCGTGGCCCGCAATATCCATGACTGGGAAATTGAAGCTTTCAAGCTGGCCCGTTCGGTTTACGGCGGCAGCAACTTGCAGCTGATGTTGCCCTTTGTGCGTACCCTGGAGCAGGCCAGAAGCATGAAAAACTATCTGGCCCAGGTGCATAAGCTGGAAAGCGGCATGGACGGCTTAAAGCTCATTTTGATGTCCGAAATTCCCAGCAACGCCATTTTGTCCAAGGAATTCATCACGGAAGTGGACGGTTTTTCCATCGGCTCCAACGATATGACCCAGATGGTGCTGGGCACGGACCGGGACAATGCCTCTTTGGGGCACATTTATGATGAAACCGATCCGGCTGTGATTTGGGCCATTTTGGTGACCATCTTCACAGGTCAGAAGTACGGCAAAAAAGTGGGCTTCTGCGGCCAGGGCGTGTCCAACAGCCGTATTCTGCGCGGCGTGGTGACCATTGCCGGCATCACTTCGGCCTCTGTAGTGCCGGATACCTATTTCCAGACCAAGAAAGATGTGGCCGCTTTGGAAAAAGAAAATATTCCCACCGCGCAATTGGGAGCCTGGCTTAAGGCGCGCTTCTTGGAACATCTGGGCGAAGTGCTGGAAACCAAGGGCTACGAACATATTCTCAAGAAGTATGTTTCCGCCGAGGAGCTGCGGGATTGGTATGAAGGCGAGATGGCGCGCTTGCATGAGCAACTGCGCGAGAGCCTGAGCACCAACAAAGAAGATTTTTATCGCCAGGAAATGGAGCAGTTCCGGGCGCTTCTGCACAAGCCGGTCATTTATGCGGCTTGGGACTGGGAAGCCACCGTATATGACGCGCTGCGCCAGGCCGGTTTTGTCGACTTTGCGGAACAGGAAAAGGCTCTGGCCCGGCAGAGAACTTTGGTGAGTTAAATCCATAAATTAATTGAGGGAGGGCTCGGCCCTCCCTCAGACTCTCTCCCGCGAAGGGGCTTGCCCCCCCTTTCGAAATTCTGGTTGATTAAATGTGAAGCGTTTTGTTTCCATTTCTGGGCGGAGAGGAGCGATAATATCCTCCCGTCCAGGCGGGAGGTTTTTAGTTTATTACAGGCCCGATAAAAGCAAAAGATCTCTATTTTTGTCATATAAACTCCCCCGCCGATGCGGGTTAAGGAAAGGGTGGCCGGGGAGGGAAAACCACAAGGAGCACAGCCCCTTGTGGTTTTCCCTCCCCGGAGATCACTTTAAACGCCGATGAACACAAGCCCCAAAACCATAGGCCGTCTGGCCCCCAGCCCCACAGGTTTTTTGCATCTGGGCAATGCCTGGGCTTTTTTTCTGGCCTGGCTGGGGGTGAGGAGCAGGGGCGGCAAGCTGATCCTGCGCATGGAGGACATCGACCCGGTGCGCTCCAGACCGGAATATGCGGCCGTCATTAGGGAAGATTTGCAATGGCTGGGACTTGGTTGGGACGGCGAGGTTTACACGCAAAGCCGGCGCTTGAACCTGTATGAACAGGCTATTGCCGGGTTTCAAGCTAAAGGGTTGATTTATCCTTGCTATTGCACGCGCAAGGAGCTGCGGGAGCTGGCTTCCGCGCCGCATATACCTTCAGCCCTCGGGCAGAGTGAAGGTGTCGGGGATCTGGGCGCGCCTTATTCCGGCGCTTGCCGCGATTTAAGCGCCGCCGAGCGGGCCGCGTTCGAGGCCCAGGGGCGTAAGCCCTGTTTACGCTTGTATTATCCGGCGCGGGATGTGCGGGTTAATGATTTGGCTCTAGGGGCTTGTGAATTTAAAGATCGCGACTCCGGCGGCGATTTTGCTTTGCGCCGCTCGGACGGCGTGTTTGCCTATCAGTTGGCCGTGTCTGTGGATGATGCGGATATGGACATTACTCAGGTGGTCCGGGGGCGCGATATTTTGGCGTCCACGCCTAGGCAGCTGTATTTGCTTAAACTTCTGGGAAGTCCTGCGCCTGAATATGCGCATGTGCCGTTGCTTTTGGACCATGAGGGTGAACGCCTGGCCAAGAGGCACAATAGCTTGCGCCTGGCTACGCTGCGCCAAAACCGGGCGTCCCCGGAACAAATTATCGGCTGGCTGGCCTGGCTGGCCGGGTTGCAGGACAGCGCGCGCCCGGCTATGCCTTCAGATTTTTTAGCGGGGTTCACCTTCAACCGCCTGCCTAAAGAAGATATTCTGCTGAGGGGCGAAATTTTGCCTGCATTTATTTCTTAAAGTATTGCCTGAGTATTTTTGCTACAAGTGCAAATGCCCGGTATACATGCTGTATCCGGCGACAACGGCCAAAAGGACGATCAGAATGACAATTGCGCCTTCCCAGCGTTTGGTGATGAAGGGCAGATTGTCCTGGCGACGGCCGCGTAAAAAGAAGATTATGCCCAGCGCATAGAGCAGCATGGAAGCCAGCCAGAAATTCCAGCCCGCCGCGTACACCAGCCAGAAGCCGTACGCCGAGCTCACTGCGGCGACAAGCAGCCAGGCGGGATTGGGCTTGGGCGCTTTGGCTGCTTCATTAAGGGCAAACAGCGAAGAGAGCAGGTAGGGCGCCAGGGTCATGGCTGTGGCCAGCTGAATGAGCACATTGTAACCGGCTTGCTCCAACCAGGCAAAAAGCAGGCAGGCGGTGACCAGGATATTGCTCAACCATAAAGCTCCGGAAGGAGTGCCGGTGCGGTTGACTATTTTAAAAACGTGCGGCCCGGTGCCGTGATCGCCGCGGCTGGTGTTAAACATGATTTCTGAGGCCAGCAGGGTCCAGGCCAGAAATGCGCCACCCACCGAAATAATCATGCCCAGGTTGATGAGCGTGCCGCCCCAGGGGC
>CBDTYX010000203.1:0-4026 GCA_965364745.1 uncultured Desulfovibrionaceae bacterium
TGTTTAAACTTCTCCGTCCATCGCCCAACGATCCAACTCGCCGGACGCGGCCAGGGCCTGATAAACCACAATGCCCACAGCAGTGGATAAATTCAGACTGCGCACCTCGCCCCTGATGGGAATGCGAACCACGGCCTGCATTTCTTCCAATATCTCAGCGGGCAAGCCGCGCGTTTCCGGGCCAAAAACCAAAATATCATCCGGCCTGAAGGCAAACCGGTGCACAGCCGTGCCTTGCCTGGCCGAAGCGGCGATCAGGCGCGGCGGCGATGCGCATTGCAGCGATTCATGCTTGCTTAAAAAAGCGGAAAAGTCAGGCCAGACCTTGAGCTGTACTTGAGGCCAATAATCCAGGCCTGCCCGCTTCAGGTAGCGATCTTCAATGCGGAATCCCAGAGGTTCTATAAGGTGCAGAGGGAGGCGGGAGGCCGCGCTCAAACGGGCCACATTGCCGGTATTGGGCGGTATTTCAGGTTCGAACAGCACTATTTGCATGACGGCATGAGCAGATGAGCCTTGGCGCGGCTAATCTTCCACTATATCCAAAATGCCCGGACGCGCCTGACAACGCACCCGGATATTGCGCCCTAAAAGACCACGCGGGCCGACCATATTAAAGGAAACATCATCCAGCACATCAATAGGCGCTTCGTCCGGATCAACCCCTTGCGCCGCAAGACTTGCCGCGGCCGCTTCCAGCGCATCGGACCTAGCCTGAGCCAGCTTGTAGCCCAAGTCCACAGAGCGGCGGATATCCAAAGCCGGAATGAGCATAATGCCCTGTTCAGTATCGGCGAAGAGCTCCACTTCCGTGGTGGTGCGGGCCAGAGCGGCACCAATGGCGTTAGCCACCGCATAGCGTTTGGGAGCCGTAATTTCCATACCCAAAGTGCGCTTAAGGTGCGGCGCGAATACAGCCGCCGGAGTGCCCATGACATACCCCAGTTCAGGGGTTATATCGCGGCGTTCCAGCAGCGCCCGAATGGTATATATGGGCCGGGAGTTAATTTCAGCCAACACATCGGCCACAGCCTGCCTGATTTTACTCATGGCCACCTGCACGGCTTTTTGGGCCAACTCGCTAACAGAAAGATTTTGCCCTTCATTGCTCAGATCTGCAGCCAACCGCTCCAGGCCGCGCCGGGAAGATAAATAATCGCCCAATTGCAAATCGTCCAAAACGTTAAAAGCGTCCAGCAGAGCCGGGCTTTCTCCGCCAAAGGCCAGACACGGCCCCAGGCGTTTGGGGCCCACAGTGCAATAACCGTTTTCAAACCCTATGGCAGAGTCGCCGCCAATGCCGATGGACAGCGTTTTAATGGCCCGCACGGATGTGGCCCGACCCGCCAGGTCGACGCCGTCTCGTTCAATGACAACTTCACCGGAGACAAAGACCGCAATGTCGGTGGTGGTGCCGCCCACATCAAAAATCAAAGCGTCGTGATCAATGTCGCATAAAGCGATAATGCCCATGACACTGGCCGCCGGACCGGAAAGAATGGATTCAACGGGCATAAGCCGAGAAGCGGCCAAAGACATGGTCCCGCCGTCAGCTTTGAGAATATTCACCGGCACGGTTATGCCCCGATCGCGCAAGGAAGCCTCCACCGCATCGACAAAGCGGTTGTACAAGCGCCAGACCGCCGCATTGTAGTAAGCAGTGGCAATGCGCCGGGGAAAGTTAAGGCGGCCGGCAATGCGGTGCCCCAAGGTGATATGGTCCATGGAATGGTTGAAAGCGGCGGCCATGCGCTCTTCATGGGCCGGATTGCGCGGCGAAAATTTGCCGATGACCGCAGCGGTTTTGAGCCCCGCCTCCAAGCAGCGGGACGCCACGCTTTTAAGCTCGGCATCGTGCAAGGGGGCTGTTTCCAAACCTCGATGATCTATGGCCCCCACCACGGAAAAATAATGGTCATTGGGGCGAAAACGCTCCGGCGCCAGACCCGGCCCGGCGGAAACCACCACGGCCGCCGGCTCCACCTGCCCCTGCACCAGAGCATTCGTAGATAATGTTGTGGACAGATTGACGTGACGAATTTTGGCCACGGGCGCTTCGCGCAATACTTCGCTCAAAACTTCATCAATGGAAGCGAGCAGGTCCGTGCGCCTGGTCAACGCCTTGGCCGCGGCCACAATCTTCCGTCCGCTCATGACCACCGCATCGGTATGCGTGCCGCCCACATCTATGCCTAAATACATTTACCGGCCGCCTGTGCTTTGCTCCGGCCGCATACGCGCAAGCCGAGCCATAAAATCCGCAATTATTTCATCATGCCCAAACATGATGTTTGCGGGCAACTTATCCAAAGGAAAAAATCTGGCGTCTTTGGCGTCGTCGCCGCCGGTCAGGGTGGAATAATTCTCCGCCCTGGCCTCAAAAACCGTGGTAATGGTATGCACCCTGGGATCCCGCGACGGATCGGAATAGATCCCCAGCAAGCCTTGCAGAGTAACGCGCAAGCCAGTCTCTTCAAAGGCTTCGCGCACAGCAGCCGCTTCCACAGTTTCCCCGTAATCCACAAAGCCGCCGGGCAGCGCCCAACCAAAGGGCTCAAACTTACGGTCAATGAGCACAATTCCCTTGTCCGGCTCATAAATGAGCGCATCCACTGTGGGAAAAGGATTGGAATAGGCCTTGACCGCAGCGCCGCACTTGGGGCATTTCAATTCATGGAACGTAGACATGGGCAACCACCATAACTTGCTGTCCCGTGCAGATTCCCTGTCGGGAATTTATATTTAACCAAAGCGGACACAGAGGTAAAGAACAATGGCCGCGCTCCGGGCAAATCAGACAAAGACTGGAGAAACGCCCACCGCAATCCTGGTAGCGCACAACGGCGCCCTGGGGGATTTTTTGTGTTGCTGGCCAGGTATTTTGGCCATAGCCAGCCATTTTAACCGACAGAGTCAAAGCTGTCCGCCACTATACTTTTTGGGGCGTGAGTTTATGCACCCCTGGGTCTTGCCTCTGGGCTATGCCCGTTGCCCGCCGAATTTAAGCAAAGCAGCGGAAGAATTATACGCTACGGACGCCTTGCCCGCCCCTTTGGCCGGCAGTAAAATTTTCTGGTTTTGCCTGGATAAGCCGCCGCACTTTCCTTGTCTGTACCCCACGCCTCCATCGGAAATTACCCCGCTGCCCATTCTGGACCCGGAGCAGCCTCAGGACTTTAAAACTACTTCAAGTAAAAAAACAACTCATTCCCACGTCAGGGGCAACCTTAAAGCTCAACTAGAGACTTTAGGGATAACCTGGCCCCTGGATTGGCGTGAAGCATGGCAATCTTTATTTGGCGGCTGGCAAGGACAAAATTCCAAAGAAATCGCGCTGTTGCCCGGCAGCGGGCATAGAAACAAAGAGTGGCCGCTGCCTAATTTCATTGCTTTGGCGGACAAACTTGCCGAGCAAGGCTGGGAGCCGCTGTTTATTATTGGAGAAATCGAACGGGAACGCGGTCTGCTGCCTCCGGCCGGGCACAACTGGGAAGACCCGAGCCCGCCCGCGGCTCTAGCCGAACGTCTGCGTAGCGTAAGGGCTATTGTCAGCAATGATGCCGGCCCGGCTCACCTGGCCGGAATGTATGCCGTGCCCGGAGTGATTCTCTTCGGGCCCACGCCGCCCAAAGTCTGGGGGGTACCCGGCATGGCCAATATCACCAGGCTTGGCCTGTGCGCCCCAGACCAGCCTGAAGGGATGCAGGATCACGAAAAATCTTTAAAGTTAAACTTTAACTTCACCTTTAAAACAACGATTCCTGTGCCTCTACTTTGTAGTCCCTGCTCGGTTAACCTAAGAAACATAACCTGCTCCACTCCGGTTTGCATGGAAAGCTTGTCCCCGGAAATGGTTTGGGCAGCGTTGACCGGCCTACTGCGGGAAACAGCTTAAGATCGGTCGCCCGACACACCAAAGAAAAAAGCAGTTCAATCCGCTAATTGAACTGCTTTTTTGCAAAAGTAAGAAGGGTAGGATGCTATCTCTATAGCAATATCCTTGCCAAGCTTGCGTCCAAAACATTT
>CBDTYX010000204.1:0-3971 GCA_965364745.1 uncultured Desulfovibrionaceae bacterium
ACCGAGAAACACACTCACGTTGCACAATTCCAACACGGGGTGCGCAGCGGCGGTCTGCTGCACCGCAGCGACCGGCAAAGCCTCCCTGCCGGAAAATCGGCCGGGGCCCAAGCCGGAGGCCGGTCTTTCAGGCAACAGACGCTCTTGTCGGCCGACCGGACCTTGTTTGCCGGCTCGCCCCGCTTCCAGCTGCAGAACATGGGTAATAAATAGCGGCAAGTCTTCTTCGCGGTGCGCGGCCATAAGTATGGTTACCGGACCGCCGGATGGCGCCGCCCCCATTTTTCTTTCCCGCACAGCGCCTGCAAGCCCTTGCCCGGCCAGTCCACCCAGCAAAACAAACAACGCTTCGCGCGCCCCGGCATCCAAACCGTCGGCAGCCTCGTCCAAGGCCAGAATGCGCGGCCGGGCAAGGCATGCGGAAGCAATGAGCATGCGGCGCAGCTGCCCCTGGGACATGGCCTCCAGGCTCACATCCAATAAGTCGTCCAAGTTGAATTCCGCGGCAAACCTGCGCGCCAGATCGCTATCCTGCTTGCTCACCGCCCGGTAAATGCGCGGCGTGCCGTACAAACCGCAAAGCAACAACTCTTCCCCGGAAAGATCTCCGGCGTTATCCACGTACCAGGCCTGGGTGTGCGGCGAAATAATTGCTGAGGCGCCGCGTACGGCGAGGGGGGATTCCTCATCTTGGCCGCTCAGATGCCAGACAATGCGCCCCCCGCCGACCTGGTCCGGCCAGATAAGTCCCAGCGCAGCCTGCAGCAAAGTGCTTTTGCCCGCGCCGTTGCCTCCGAGCACGGCCCAGTGTTCGCCCGGGCGCACAACCCAGTTGATATTCTCAAGCAAGACGAACCGTCCCCGGCTGATGGTCAGGTGCCGGGCGTTGATCAGCGCGGATGAGTGATCGAGTGAATGTTCAGACTTAGGCATGGCAAATAAAAAACGGGCCGGGCGTAATCGCGCGGCGGCCCGTTTTGCGTTTTCATTTATCAGACTAAAAAGGCAGCGAATGCATTTTGCCGTCGGCCACGTATACGCTGGAGGTATAGCCGTATTCACGGGCGTAAGCGATCAGATCGTCAAAACCATACATTAAGTCCGCCGTATTATGGGCGTCGGAACTGATGGTCACAGGCAAATCCAATTCTCTGGCCATTTCCATAAGCTCAGGCCCGGGGTATATTTCCCGGCAGGGTTTCCGCAGACCGGCCGACGAAATCTCCATGGCCATGCCGCTGTCTTTCACAGCTGTTAGGGCGGCGCGGACCAAGCCCCGGGCCTCGCTGCCCCGCAGCCAGTTGCGGAAATAATCAATGCTGAAAATCTTGATAATATCCGGGTGCGCGGCAATCTGGGCAAAACCCGTCCGGGCCATGGCCGCCAGGGTTTTAAAATATTCTTGGTAGCAGCGATAGACATCTTCCTCCCGCAGGCGCTGCCAATCTTCGGGCGTAAAGTCAAAGCCCCAGGCGCCCAGGTAGTGCACGGAGCCGATGATATAGTCATAGGGATATGCGGACACCATGCGGCGCAGATAGTCTTCTTCGCGGGGGAAATAGTCCATTTCCAGCCCCAGGAGCACCTGCGGAGCGCCGGACCGTTTTTTGAGCGCCAGGACGCTTTCTATGTACTCCGGAAAAGTGGCGCTTAAATGTTCGCGGTATTCTTTGGGGTACGAGTAAGCTTCCGGCCGGGGGGAATGTTCGGAAAAGCCCAGCACGGCAAGACCCAGCTCGCCGGCCCGCTCATACATGGCCTGCACGGAATCTTTGCCGTGGGAATGATTGGTGTGCACATGCACATCCGCTCTGTTCATGCTTAAACCTCTTTTGCCGCGTCGTTAAATTTTAGGCTGTCCGACCACTGTATTCGCAGCCTCGCGAATGGCGGCCTGAATATGCTCAATCCGCACCGGATCGCGCAAGACTATGCTGCCCGGCTGCGTGTACCTGGCCGGCAGACTGTTCAGGGCCAGAGCATACACGTCTTGAATGGCTTTGGGATCGCGCGCGGCCGACGGCAATTCGGCATACAGCTTCTTCAGCTCCTTAAGCACCCGACTTTCGTTGCGGTTGTGCACAGCGCTGAAATCGGTTTCCGCGAGAACATCCTTTGCTTTCTTAGGCATAATAGCTCCTTGTTCAATTACGCTTCAGTTCGGCAATGAGCAGTTCAAGATTATTGGGCTCGCCGGGCTGGTGCTCGTCAGGGTACAACAGGGCCGACATGTAAAAGGGCGAACCGACGGCCAGCGCGTTTTCCGCGCCGGCGGCAAAATCGCGCAAGCGGCTCATAATTCTTTCCCAAGCGGCGCGAACCGCCGGATCCTTGCCCGGAAACGCCTGCTGGAACTCCTGGGGCAATTGTCTGATAATTTCCGCTTTCGCGATCATCAAATTTTTATATGCATCCGCATAATCCGCTTCCGCAAGGCAGGCCTTGGCCTGCATTTCTTTATCCAGCACATCGCTGCTGGCTTCTTCCAACCAGGCCAGATAGTTTTCCACTTTATCCATCATTGCCGGCACCTTTATCAATTTTACGGATGTTAGCCGCCTTAAAATATAAAATAAAGCCGAACTCAAGCTTTCGCAAGATTTAAAGCCGAAGTGGAGACTCAGCCCTTTATTTCCGCATCGCTCAAATAACAAGCCGGATCGGGCGCCCAGATGTCGCCGTGCACGGACTCGGCCCGGGCTCTGAAATTTCCGCCGCAAATGCTCAAAAAGCGGCAGACCGCGCATCGTCCGGTCACATGTTGTTTTTTATCTTTGAGCTTGTGCAAAAGCTCAATGGACGGGTCATCCCAAATGGCGCTGAACGGGCGCTCAAGCACATTGCCGAAGGTATGTTCCCGCCAAAACTGGTCGGCGTGCACGCTGCCGTCCCAGGAAATGCAGCCGATGCCCCGGCCGGAACTGTTGCCTTCGTTGTATTGCAAAAGCTCCAGCACCGCCGCGGCGCGCGCCGGGTCTTCACGCAACAGGCGCAGCCACACGTACGGCCCGTCGGCATGGTTATCCACGGTCAACACTTCCTTGGGCAGGCCTGCTTCAAAGAGCTCCCTGGTGCGATCCATAATCAGGTCAAGCATAGCCCTGGTTTCCGCATGGCTCAAATCTTCGTCTTTAAGCTGAGAACCCCGGCCGGAATAAACCAGGTGATAAAAACAGATGCGCGGAATTTCCAAATCCCGGATGAGCTCGAACAATTGCGGCACTTCAGCGGCATTGCGCCGGTTAATGGTAAAGCGCAATCCCACTTTAAGCCCTGCGGCCTGGCAGTTGGCTATGCCCTCCATGGTTTTGGCAAAAGCCCCCGCGCACTGCCTGAAGCGGTCGTGGGTTTCGCCTATGCCGTCCAGGGAAATGCCTACATAGGACAAACCCACTTTTTTAAGCTCAGCCGCCTTTTGCGGGGTAATCAGCACCCCGTTGCTGGAAATTACAGCGCGCATGCCTCTGGCCACAGCGTGGGCGGCCAGTTCCGGCAGATCCTCGCGCACCAGGGGCTCGCCCCCGGAAAATAAAATCACCGGCGCGCCATAAGCGGCCAGAGCATCTATAAGCGCCCGCCCCTGCGCGGTGCTGATCTCATCGCGCCCGCTCATGGACACGGCCTGGGCGTAGCAGTGCACGCAGCGCAAATTGCAGCGCCGGGTCATGTTCCAAACCACCACGGGCTTTTTGTCTTTGGAAAATTGCAGCAAATGCGAAGGCAAGGCCCCGGCCCGACGGCCGTAGCGCAAAGCGTCCGAAGGTTCAACCTGGCCGCAATACAACTTGGAAATACCAATCATGCCCAAGGGTTAACACTTCCCCCCGCCCCTGTCCAATAGCTGCTTGCCGACTATGAAACAAGAAAAGCCTCCGGCATCCAGAGGCTGCTCCCCCTCTGGACGCCTCGCCAGGGGCTAGAGCATTTCACACTTGAAATGCTCTGGCGGATGCGCAGCAGACGCCCGCAAG
>CBDTYX010000205.1:0-3938 GCA_965364745.1 uncultured Desulfovibrionaceae bacterium
GTTCGGGAAGGGGAACCTCAAGGGGCTTAGCTCATTGGGGTTCCCCTTCCCCGGAAAATCTCGTCAAATCAAACAAACCGCTCCAGCACAGCCTCGTGGTTAAGGCCGATGAGGCAGATATCGTGTTTGTCCGCCAGGGCGACGCATTCATCGCGGTCGAAGAGCAGCGCGCCGTCGGCCTCGTAGGCAAGGCAGGTAAAGCCGTTTTCAACCAGCACCTTGATGGTGGTCAGGCCCAGGGCGGGCTGGTCCAGGCGCTTGTCCTGGCCGGGCTTGAGGATTTTGATGGCCACGCAGCCTTTGCCGCCGAGGGCCGCGCCCCGACGCAGGGTTTCGTCCGTGCCTTCCAGGCATTCCACGGCCATGACCATAATTTTGTTAACCACGATGCACTGCCCGATGTCCAGGCGGCCGATCTCGCGGGCCACACGCCAGCCGTAGCAGATGTTTTCCCACTCATCCCCGCTGGGTTGGCGGCGGGTAAGCACGCCTTGCGGCGCGGCCAGACCCGGCACCAGAAGGGCCGCCTGCACCACTTCAAAGCCGTCGCGTTCAAACTCGCCGGCAATGCCCCGCAACAAGGCGTCATCGCCCTGGCCGATCATGTGCAGCAACATCCTGGCCGCCCGCCAGTCGGGCCGCACATCCAGGGCGCGGGGTTTGTTGATGGCCCCGGCCATGCACAGGCGTTTTGCCCCGGCCTGCTTGAAAAATTTGATCATCCGGGCCAGCTTGCCCAGGGGCAGCAGGGCAAAAAAGTCGGCCTCCCGCTCAAGGGCCGGGTCGGTGTAGCCGTGAAAGCCACAAATGGCCACACGCATGCCGGCCGCGCGGGCCATGCGCGCCGCCAAAACCGGAAACTGCCCTGATCCGGCGATAATGCCGATGGTTTCTATGCTCATGGCTGGTAAGACTCTATGTAATTATTTCGCACCCCAAACGAAACAAAGCTGTACGCCACTGGAGGCTCAAACAGCCGCCCTCCCCCTTTTCCCCAATCAGGGTTCAGGGGGGAAGAGGGGCCGGAAGAGGGGAACCTCAAGGGGCTGTGCTCCTTGGGGGCCCCCTCCCCCGGCGGTCTTCGTCTTGTGCTACTCCCGCTCGCCCTCAGGCGGGCCGGGTAAAAAGCCGCGCTCGGCGTCACGCAAAAAGTCAACCAGGGCGGTAATTTCCGGGAAATCGCCGAATTCGGCGGTCACCTGGGCCAGGGCATCCTGGCGCGGAATTTTTTGCAGCCAAATGGTTTTATAAGCCTGGCGCAAGGCTCCGATGAGCTGCTGGGAAGCGCCCAAGCGGCGCAGCCCCACGGCGTTGGGGCCGTAAACCACGCTGTTGGCGCCTTTGGAGGCCGAGGCCAGCATGTAGGGAGGCAGATCCTGACCCATGCCGCTCATGGCGCCCAAAAAGGCGTGTTTGCCCACGCGGCAGAATTGATGCACAGCGGAGAGGCCGCCCAAAATGGCGTAATCGCCGACTTCCACGTGCCCGGCCAGGGTGGCGCCGTTGGAAAAAACCACATTGTCGCCCACCCGGCAATCGTGAGCCACATGGCAATAAGCCATAAACAGGCCGCCGTCGCCGATGCGGGTCACGCCGCCGCCGGCCTCCGTACCCCGGTTCATGGTCGAAAATTCGCGAATGCGGTTGCGGTTGCCGATTTCCAGCCACGATTCCTCGCCGTGAAACTTAAGGTCTTGCGGCTCGCCGCCCACGCAGGCGTGGGAGTAAATGTGGTTGTCCTCGCCCATGCACACAAAGGGCTTAATTATCGCGTGGGCGTCAATACGCGAACCCGCGCCGATAATCACGTTTTCCTCAATAACGGCGTAGGGGCCGACCGTGACGCCGTCGCCTATCTCCGCCGAAGAGGCGATAATGGCTGTGGGGTGGATTTGCGCGCCCATGCTACATATCCTCCTTGTTCACCACTGCGGCGGTCATTTCCGCCTCAGCGGCGATATCGCCGTCCACCATGGCCTTGGCTTCCATTTTGTACAACTGCATTTTGTGCCTGGTCATCTTGCAATACATATCCAGACGATCGCCGGGGATCACGCGGCGGCGAAAGCGCACCCGGTCCATGCCGCTGAACAGAAACAATTTGTTGTCGATATTTTCAAGGCCCGGGGCGATAAGCAGCACGCCGCTCTGGGCCAGGGCCTCCATGATCAGAACCCCGGGCATAATGGGCAGGCCCGGAAAGTGCCCCTGAAAAAAGGGCTCGTTCATGGTCACATTTTTGTAGGTCTTAATGTAGTCATCAACCACGCACTCCACCACCCGGTCTACGAGCAGAAAAGGATAGCGGTGCGGCAAAAACTGCAATATCCGGGTGATGTCGAAGCTCAACTCCCGATTTTGGGTCATAGGCGGTTACCTCATAGTTTACGGCCGGACAAAAGCGGCACAGGGTCAATCTTTCTGGGGCGAACCCCGGCGCAATTCGGCCACGTCTTGTTCCAGTTGCTTGATTTTCTTGATCATATCCATAAGTTTGGGCGCAGTAACCACATAGCGCAAATACTGACGGCCTTCCATGGGCGGCATGCCCATAACGGTCTGGCCAGGCGCAACATCCTGGCCGATGCCGCTTTTAGGACCGATCACCGCGCCGTCGCCGATATTCAGGTGGCCGCCGATGCCGGCCTGGCCGGCCATCACCACCCGCTCGCCCACCTTGGTGCTGCCGGCGATGCCCGTCTGCGACACCAGCATGGTGTAGCGGCCCACGCGCACATTGTGCCCGAGCTGCACCAGGTTGTCGATCTTGCAGCCGTCGGCCACCACGGTTTCGCCCAAAGAGGCGCGGTCAATGGTGGTGTTGGCCCCGATTTCCACATTATCACCGATACGCACAATGCCCACCTGGGGAATTTTTTCAATGCCTTGCGGCGTGGGCACAAAGCCGAAGCCGTCCGCGCCCAGCACCACTCCGGCGTGCAAAATGCACTTTTCGCCGATTTGCGTGCCGGCCATGAGCGACACGTTGGGATAAAGCAACGTGCCCGCGCCGATGCTTGCATCCTCGCCCACATAGCAGCCGGGAAACAGGGTCGCCCCGTCGCCAAGCACGGCGCGCGGCCCGATGTAGCAAAACGGATAAACCGTGCAGTCCTTGCCCAGCCTGGCTTCCGGATGCACAAAGGCCTGGGGGCTGACGCCGGTAAAACTGCCCTGCGGCCGGGCGAATAAATACATAATCCGCGAAAAATCGCGGTAAGGATCGGGACTGACGAGCGCTGTAGCCGCTTCCGCACTATGATCGGGGTGGATGACCACCGCTCCGGCCCGGGTGTGAGCGAGTTGCGGAATGTATTTAGGATTGGCCAAAAAGGAAATGTCCCCGGGCCCGGCTTCTTCCAGGGTGGCCACCCCGCTGATGTCTTTATCCTCGCCCCGCAAAGTCAGGCCCAATTTATGCGCCAAATCTGATAGCTTAAAGATCATTGTGCTTTATTCCTGTTGGCCGCGTTCCAGATAAGATTCACTTCCTTCAAAAGTTCCTCAGTCACATCCAGGGCTTTATCCGCAAAAACCACGCCGCTCTGGTTGCCGTCAATAATCAGCGCATAGCCGTTCTTCTCGGAAAAAGACTTGGCCGCGATAATGAACAGCCCGGTCATTTCCTTGCGCACACGGCTTTCAGCGGCTTCCACCTTGCGGGAAAACTCCCGGCTCTTGTCATCCAAAACGCGCTTCATGTTAATGTATTCCAGCCACTTGCGTTCTTTGGCTTCCGGGGTGAGCGTGGCGGCCTGGGCCTTGATGTCCTCAATCATGGTCTGCACGTCCTGGCGGAGCTTCGCGATTTCATCGCGCTCGGCGGAAAACTCCTCCTGCATATTCTGCTGGGCCAGTTTTCCCATGTCGCTTTTTTCCACCAGCACCTGCATATTAACCAGGCCGATCTTAAATTCTTTAGCCGAGGCGACCCCGCC
>CBDTYX010000206.1:0-3935 GCA_965364745.1 uncultured Desulfovibrionaceae bacterium
ATTTCAGACATAATCTGGGCTATCTGCCCATCAATGGCGCCGGCCTGGGCTTCTTTGGCTTCGTCGGAAAGTCCGCCGGCGGATAGGATCTGGCTCTTTTTGGCCTGCAACTGCTGAAGCTTGCTTTGCAAGGCCTCAAGCTGGTCGGAAGAGTCCGAAGAGGCAGCGCCGCGGGCTTTGGCCATATAGTTGCCGAAAACGGCGGCGGCGTCTTCTTCTTCGCCTTCGGTTTCGCTTTCTTCATTCTGATCGGCGGTGGAAGAGGACTGCTGCGCCGCGCGCGCTTCCTTGGAAATGCTCACCGTGTCCGAACCCCAGGAGACGGGCAGGGAAGAGCCGCCGGACTCCTCATCTTTTTCCGTGCCGTTTTTTCTGGTCAGGGATGAAATGTACTCGCTTTGCTCGGTGCTTAGAATATCTTCAATATACATGTAAATACTCCATGTTTTGTAATTTAAACTGGAAACATCTGCCTATTCAGACCATGAGCAAGAAACATTCCAGGGGAAAAATTTGCCTTCCGCGCGGCAAAGCCGCACCGCAAGCGGAGTAGTCCCGAACGCGGGGCCACTTGTTATTTTCCGGGTGTACAGGTATTAGCAAAGTATGCGTATATTTTCCGGCCAAGTTATCAATCCCGTTCCCGCGCCGCCCAAAGGAGCTTCGGTGCGCGCCCGGCTGCTGCACGCGCAGCAAGCGGGCGATGCCGGATACTTGCCCGCGCCGGAAGACATCAACCGCCCTCTGGTTATTTTTCTGGGCGGATTTCTTGATGCCACCACCTTGCGTTTTTACGATACGGCCTTGGAATATAAAAGCGGCGCGCGTCTTGATGCGCCGCCCCCCGCTTTTTCTCCGGAAAGGCCCTTTCCCTGGGCCGAAGGCGAGATGCGCGGGATGGACGAAGACCAGGATATTTATTACCGCAGTCACGACACCCGCGCCCACATTCAACTGCTTATGGCCCTGTATTATGCGGCCGGGCAGCGCATAGCCCTGGTGGGGCACAGTTGGGGCGGGGCGTCGGCTTACAAGGCCGCGTTAAAAAGCGCGGCGCCGGTAGACCTGCTCGCCACCTTGGACCCGGTGTCGGTATTTCCATTGGGGGAGCGGCAGAGGCCTGCTAATGTGCGTCGTTGGGTGAATGTCTGTCTTGACTTTAAACGCGCCGACATGCGCGATTCTTCAAATCTGACCGCCTGGATCGGGCGCCCCTGGGGCTCAAGCGTCGAGGCCGATGTCAATTACGATTTCATAGACACTTGGCCGGAGAAGACCCTGCCCGGCCATGCCTGGTGCTATGAGATGTTCAATTTCTATGTGCGCCGGGAGCTTGAGCGCATAGGCTGAGCAAATGATTTGATTACGTTTGCCTTACCCTTGCGCCAACTCGGCCAATCTGCCGTCCGCGCAGAAAACCTGGTTGCGCCCCAGATGTTTGGCCTGGTACATGGCCATATCCGCATTGTGGAACAGCTCCTGGGAAGAGAGGCGCAAATCCTCGCCACAGGTGGATACGCCCACACTGATGGTGGCGGTAATTTGCAGACTACCGCTGCAAAAGGCATGTCCGGCCACGGTTTTGCGCAGGCGTTCCGCAAGTTGCAGGGCGTCGTTACGCGTGGTGTGCGGCAGGATGATCACAAATTCTTCGCCGCCGTAGCGCGCCAGATAGTCCACGCTGCGCAGGCGGGAGTGCAGCAGGTTGACGATTTCGCGCAGTACGGTGTCTCCGATCTGGTGGCCGTAAGTATCATTGATACTTTTGAAGTGGTCGATATCCACCAGCAGCAGCGACATATCGCCGCGACAGCGCTCGTGGCGGATGAGCTCTTGTGCGATGGTTTCCTCAAAATGCCGGCGATTGTAAGCCGAAGTCAGGGTGTCCAACTCGGCGTTACGGCGGTTGAGCAACAGGGTAAAGGCGTTGCGCATGGCCAGATCAAGGTGCCCCACTGCGGATTCCAAAACTTCAAGGCGATCGCGGGTCACGTCGTAATCCGCGCTGAGGCTTAAGGCAATGGCGCCGGTGTTATGCCCGCCGCTTTTCAGGGGCAGGACCATGGTTCGACCCGTGGCGGGGCTGTAATGGGCCTTGGCGTTGGGACGGCGGTTATGCAAGGTTTCCTGCACATAATTCGACGCGGCAAAGGGAGAATATTCGCGCTCGGCCTTGAGCAGAATTTCGATCCAGGCCGCGCAGGGAGCGGTGTTGTTTTCCGCCGGAATAAACATGTGCGAAGACATGGGCGCCACAGGAATAGAGGGAGAATGCCACAGAATAACGCCGATGCTTTCTACGGGCATAAAATCGCTTAAGGTTTCCCAAGCCGTTTCCATTACTTCCGAGGGGGTGATTTGCGAGGCGGTGCGGCTTAAAAAGTTCAGTAAAAACGTCAGATTGTGATTTTTGCGGTTAAGCAGCTCGCGATCCAAAATAATTTCTTTGGTCATGCGCACCACATCGCTGAAAACAAGCTGCGATTCCACTGTGGCGGCAAGAGCTGAGAGCAGGCGTTCGCGCGACAGCGGCTCCGTGAGAATGGCGGAAAAGCTATGTTGGGAGGCGCTTTCCATGTCGGCGGCGGTGCAATTTTCCGGCAAAACTATAATCTTGGGCATGCGGGCAATAATATCCCGGCTTTCCGTGCCTTGGGCGAGCATTTTTTTCCAGGCGGCCAAAGACAGGCAGAAAATAAAAATTTCGCCTGCAGGCAAATCGGTCAGGCAGGCCGGATCAATTTCCGGTTTGGCCTCAAGCGCAAAACGACCGTCCGCCAACTCGCTTAAAGCGGCAAGTCCGGCATCGGAAAGATCAATGGCCCATAAAGTGTATAATTCCTGGGGCTTATTCACAGTTTGCTCCTGCTGAATGCTAAGCGGCGTCAAAAAATCGTTCCATAAAATCATCCTATACAAGCAAGAATGCAATTTTTACGCCAAGAGGAGCATTTCGTGTAAGGGCACGAAAAAGTAAGGTGGGAGTGTTTTGAGAATTTAAACGTGAGGAAGGGGGGCGGTCGGAGGGACAGCTCAGATGCGGGTTTGCAGCCGCTTTAGGGCCAGAGCGGCTTCTTTCGGATCAAGACCGAGGCCGGCCGCGATGCCGGGCAGATTTTCCTCGGCGTCGCAGGGGCGCAGGTAAAGAGGCTCTATGGGATCATGGCCGTAAGCGGCGGCTCCAGCCAGGCGCAGCATGGCCTCCGGGGCGGGGTGGTTATAAGTTTCCGGCAAAAGCAAGGCGCCGGGCAAAGCGCAGGTCAGTTCTTCCCGGTTGCGGGCCAGGCCGCTGCCTAAAAGGGCAAAAGAGCCGGGGAGGTTTGCGGATTGTTGTTCAATTTTGCGAACGGCATCACTTAAAGTGACGGTTTCAGGCTGGGCGAGGGGCAAGCCGTCAGGCGTAAAGCCTTGCATATTCACCTGGCCGCGCCGAGCATGGGTTAGCGTCCATAAAGCGGCAAGATCAGCGGGAAGATTTTTTGTTTCCGCCAGAGCGGATGCCGCCAGCAGCGGCAGGTAGTCCAAACCGGCCAGGCGCGGGCCCTCGTCGCCAGGGCCGCAAATGGAGCGCGACAGGCCAAAAGCCGTGGTCAGGGCCAGGCGGATGCCCGTAAAGCTGCCCGGACCGCGCACGCAGGCGATACGGCTTATTTGCCGCCGCGCATGCCCGGTTTCATCCAGCATTTCCGCCAGAGCGGGAATGAGGCGTTCCGCGCCTTGTCCGGCGGCTTCGCATTCTTGCCAGGCGATAATTCGCCCCTCTCCGGCCAGGCCCACTTGCAGCAATCCTTCGGCGGCATTAAGCAGAATTAAAACATCTTCACGGCTATCCGGCATATTTTTATTACTTCAAAGTTAAATTTCGCCATACCAATATGGGTTAAGGAGGGGATGGGGTCCGGGGAAGGGGAACCTAAAGGGTCATCAACCCTTTT
>CBDTYX010000207.1:0-3929 GCA_965364745.1 uncultured Desulfovibrionaceae bacterium
GGTTACGGCCTGGACTTCTAGTATTGCGTTTACGAAATAACATGTAAAAAAACGCGACACTAGCCGTTGCCCGAGAGGGCAACGCGGCGGCAAGGGCGCCGTGAGCAACGCAAAAAACGCGGTTTTTGCGTTGCGCTCTTTCGGAAAATCTCCTTTATAATCTCAACAGCATTTTCCGAATGCCGCCTTGTAAAGCGAACTCAAGCAGGGATTATATCCCATACCATAATACCAGTCTGTGCCTCCAACCATCTAAACCGCTCCGGTCCGGCCTGCCCGCCGGACCGGAGCCACGCCTTTCCTCGTTGCGCAATTTTGCCTGAAAATAAGTGCAAAAACACATAAAGCGCTTGACAAATTTGAGATAAAGCCATACAGGAGGAGATCCTTTAAGGGAGAAATCTCTTAGGGGTGCATCCTGTGGTCGTTGTGGCAATTTACGGGGTGGCCTTTTCCGGCCCCCCTTTTTTTTCTCAAAACGGCCGCCGCGGACCGGGATTTTATTTTGTCCGCTAAAAAAGGAACTAAGGATCTTATGGCGCAAAATCCGATGGAGGCCGCCATCACCGCTCTGGCATTGCCCCTTGTCGAGGCCGCCGGCCTTGAGCTTTGGGGGCTTGAGCTTTTGGGCGAAGGGCGACCTATTCTGCGCGTTTATGTGGAAGGGCCGTCCGGAGCGACCATTGAAGACTGCGCGCGCCTTTCACGGCAGCTGGGCTTAGCTCTGGATGTGGAAGACATTATTCCTTCGGCCTATACGCTGGAGGTGTCTTCCCCCGGTCTTGCCCGGCCGTTTTTCAGCCCGGAGCAGCTCCCCGCCTATATGGGCAAGATTTTGGACGTCACCCTGCGCGAAGCGCTGCCGGACTTTCCCCGGCGCAAAAAATTTCACGGGCGTTTGGAAGACGTTTCCGGCGATACTTTTGCCCTGTTGCCCGATGACGCCACCGGCCCCGATGTTTTGCCGGTTCAGATTAACTGGGACAATGTACGCAAAGCGCAGCTTGTGCATGTTTTCCCGCAAAAAGGCAAGGGCGCTGCCAAAAAAGCCCTTGCGCCCCAATCTCCAAAGCTGGAGGAAGAATATTAATGAGCATGGAATTGAAAAAAGCTCTGGATCAGATCAGCAAGGACAAGGGCCTTGACCGCGACATGCTGATCGACACCCTTGAAGATGCCGTGCGCACTTCAGTGCACCGTAAATACGGCGAGGAAATGGATATTGAAGTATCCTACAACGAAGAGACCGGCGAAATAGAAGTATACCACTTCAAGATCGTGACTGAGGAAGTGGAAAGCCCCACTGAAGAAATTTCACTGGAAGAAGCCCGGCAGCACGACCCTTCCGTGCAGCTTGACGATGAAATGGGCTTCAGACTGAAAGTTGAGGATTTGGGGCGTATTGCCGCGCAATCGGCCAAGCAGGTCATTATCCAGCGCATGCGCGATGCCGAGCAGGAAATCATCTACGAAGAATATAAAGATCGTGTGGGCGAAATTGTGCCCGGCATCATTCAGCGCCGCGACAAATCCGGCTGGATAATCAACCTAGGGCGCACCGAGGCGCTTTTGCCCAAAGAAGAGCAAATTCCCCGCGAACACTTCAAGCGCGGCGACCGGGTTGAAGCCCTGCTTATTGACGTGCGCAAGGAAGGCCGCGGACCGCAAGTGATTGTATCGCGCAGCCACCGCGATTATATGGCCGCGTTGTTTAAGCGCGAAGTGCCTGAAGTGGATGACAGCATTGTTCAGATTATGGGCATTGCCCGCGATCCGGGCAGCCGGGCCAAGGTGGCCGTGCTTTCGCGCGATCGCGATGTGGACCCGGTGGGCGCCTGTGTGGGCATCCGGGGCTCGCGCATTCAAAATATTGTGCAGGAGCTGCACGGCGAGCGCATCGACATTGTGGTCTGGAGTCAGGATATCGCCTCTTATGCGCGCAATGCCTTGGCGCCCGCCACTATTTCCCGCATTGTGGTCGATGAGGACGAAAACCTTCTGGAAGTCATTGTGCCCGACGATCAACTGACCAACGCCATTGGTCGCAAAGGTCAGAACGTCAAACTGGCGGCCAAGCTTTTGGGCTGGAAGATAGATATTTTCACCGAATCGCGGCATCAGGAATTGCATGCCATCGGCAGAGGCCTTGAGCAACTGGCCGCTGTGGCTGAAATTCCGTTGGAAGCCTTTACCGAGGCCGGTTATAATTCTCTGGATATTATTGCCGCGGCTTCTGACGAAGATCTGCTCAGTGCCGTGGCCGGATTGTCCGCCGCCAAACTCAGCGATTTGCGTACAGCCGCGAACTTCCTGGGCGCACAAGTAAGCCGCGTGGAAGAAGACGCCGAGACTGAAGTCGAAGTCGCGCCGGAAAATTTGCCCGAAGCGGAAGAAGCGGCTTCTGAGACTGACCCCGCGCCTGCGGATATAGAGGCCGATAAAGAGGCGCAATAGCTCAGCCGAGGGAGCGGAGCATGCGTTTTTTTTTGATCAAAGGGCACAGTTGAACATGACAGCGGCACAGGTTCAAAGTTTAACCCAGCGCATCCCCATGCGCACTTGCGCGGTTTGTAGACGCAAAGCGCCGAAGCAAACTTTGCTTCGCCATGTTTGCGCGGCGGATGGCGGTGCGGTGAGCGTGGTGGCGGATATAAAGCAAAAGCTGCCCGGACGGGGATTTTATGCGTGCAATGAGGCCGATTGCCGGGAACGGCTGCCTCTGGTTTGCCGCAAACGTTTCAGGGCATAGGTAACAAGCATGAGTGAAGACAAAATTAAAATTAAAGACCTCGCGGTTGAATTGAATGTTTCGCCCAAAGATTTAATGCAGGCCTTGCGGGGTCTTGAAATTCCGGCGAAATCTTCGCAAAGCAACATTGATGTTGCGGAGTTGCCTCGAATTCGGGCTCATTTTGAAGCTGCGGCGCAAACTGAAGTGGTGCGCAGAGAGATTCAACCCGGGGTGATTGTCCGTCGCCGTAAGGATAAAAAAGAAGAAGCCGCGCCTGAAACTAAGTCGGAAACCGCCGTTGTGACCGCGCCTGAAGAGGAAGCTGTTGCTGTGGAGGAAAAAGGCAAGGAAACTAAGTCGGCTAAAGAGTCCAAGACGGGTAAAGAAGCCAAGGCGGCCAAGGACGTCAAAGAGCCTGCGGCGGCCCGTATTATTCGTCGCGGCGCGGAAGAAGAGGCTGGTGTTGCGGAGGGTCCGCAGGAGCCCGCGGAGAAGCCGCAGGTTGCGGCCGCCGAGGCCGCCAAGGAAGAAGTTGCGTCCAAGCCCCACCGAACTGCGCCCAAGACCGCGGCTGAGGATAAGGACGACGCGGAGCCCGCGGAGACGCCGACTGAAGAAGATATTTTGCCGAAGAAGGAAAGCGGCACGTCTTTGCGCAAACTTGCGGCGCCCGATGCGACAGCCGAGCCCGATGCTGAAGATATCGCCGCTTCGCGCAGCGGCGTGGCCGCCGGGCTTGGCGCAGCCCGCAAGGGCCGCCCGGCCAAGGAGCATGCTCCTGACGGTTCTATCGAAGCCAGGGCTTCTGAAGGCGAAAGCGCGACAGCCGCACCGCAGGTTCGGGTTATTTCCAGACCGGAACGCGTTGTCGTTCCCGCAGCGACTGTTGCCGCTCCCGCGGCCCCGCAATACGGCGACGCGCCTGAGACGGCTTTCCGGGAACGCGGCGCCGGCTTCACAGCAGACAGCGCCCCCGGCGGATACCGGGCACGCGCTCCTCAGGACCAGGACCGCGAAGGCGCCAAGAAAAAAGGCCGGCAGACTCACCAGCGCCGAACAGTGGATTTTCATCAGGAGCTGGATGATAATATTTACAGCGGCGGTGTGGCCGCGAGTTTTGAAACCGATTTGTGGAGCGATGCCGCTCCGTCCGGCGCGCGCCCGCAGCGTCGCCCTCGCCGCAGGACCAAAGACGTCA
>CBDTYX010000208.1:0-3859 GCA_965364745.1 uncultured Desulfovibrionaceae bacterium
CGATTGGCTTAGCCTGCACACCCATGTGCCCACCAAAGAGCCTTACGACATTCCTACGGAATTTGACCCCAACCTGGCTCTGGGCATTATTTGGGGCAAAAACCTGGCCGACGCCAAAAAACGCGGCGTTAAATTTCTGGACGGCGTCACCCTGGAAGGCGCGGACTCATCCGGAAAACCGCTTGAGTCCAATCTCGCTTTTTTGCGCGATAAAACAGCGGATATTCTGGTTTTTTAACTTAAGCTCAAGCCCTTAAGCAGACCCTTTGTTCCCGGCGGCTCAAGCCGGACAAGAGGTAAGAGGACAGCATAAATGGCCTTGGATATTGATAAGAGACACCGACTTCTGCAAGAACGTCTCGCTTATGTGCGTGAAATTTTTGACGGCAAACACCAGGAAGTGGTGGATATGCTGGAAGTGCGGCTGAACGACTTTGAAACTCAAAAAGAAGGCAAAACCCTGGCCGCCCGCTCGGCCCTGATTGATACCCTGGAAGAGCTGTTCACCTTTATGGAGCGCAAGCTGGACGCCGAGCTCACCCCCATGGACAAGGTGCGCATAGTTCGCCACCCCCAACGCATCTGCCTGCGCGACATTCTGGAAAACGTCTATGACAACTATACGGAAATAGGCGGTGAAGAAGATAAAAGCATTGACCCGGGCATGCTTATCGCCCGCGCGTACATCACTCGCCGCGCCGGCAAAAAAGTTTACAATCAGGCGGTTATGGTCATCGGCCAGGAAAAAGGCCACGGCGAAGAATTCCGCAACGGCGGCTCGGTAAAGCCCTGGGGCAACGCCAAGGCGCTGCAATATATGAAAGTCGCGGAAACGGAAAATATTCCCGTTCACAGCTATGTGTTCACCCCCGGCGCTTACCCTATTGAAGACTATCCCGGCGCGGCCCAGCAAATCGCCCGCAACTTGTATGAAATGGCCGATTTGCGCGTGCCGCTCATCGCCGTGTTTTCCGAAGGCGGCTCGGGCGGCGCCGAAGCCATTGCTCTCGCCGATGTGCGCCTGATGCTCTCGCACGGCTATTATTCCGTAATTTCGCCCGAAGGCGCCGCGGCCATTGAATCCCGCCTGCGCCAAGGCGAGCGGGCCACGCCGGAAACCATTGAACGCTGCGCCCGCCAGTTCGGCATCACCGCCAAAGACAACCTGGAATTCGGACTCATCGACCGCATCGTGCCCGAGCCGGACCTTGGCGCGCGGCCCCATCACTACGACTTTTTCCAGACCTTGCGCCGCGAAGTGCTGCGCGCCACCGACGCCGTGGCCCTTAGTGTACGCCCCTTCACCACCCTGCGCAGCATGGTGGTCAAAAATCAGAAAGAGAAGCTGGAAGCCAGCTACGTGACCGACACTTTTGTGACCAGGTGGAATTTAAGCGCGGCGGGCAAAGAACGCCTGCTGGACAAGCGGCACGAAAAATTCGCCAAATACTCCCGGGGCAAATGCATTGATCACAGAAGCTCCCTGCAGCGCGCCCTGACCACCCTGGAAGGCACCAGCATTGAATTTATCAATACTCTGCGTCACGATTTCTGGCGCAAAGGCAAAAAACAGTTGGCCTTTGCCGTGGGTGAGGTAGACGCCGAAGCCCGCGTGGCCATAGGCAAAATTCTGGATCCGGTCAAAAACCTGATTTTGAAAATTCCCATTTTCAAGCCGGGACACATCGCCATGGAGCATGACCTGACCGCCTTGTCCGAATGGCGGGACGATGATTCCCGTGATTCGCAGTGGCGCTACGTTCCCAATCGAGCCAAGGAAGACAGGGCCATTACCTGCCCCAATGCCCGCCAGTTCGGTTGCGTTGACCTCTGGGCCCCGGACCTGTTCGGCGATTTCGCCGGGGTGTGCTCCAACTGCGGGCACCACTTTCCCATGGAATATGACTGGGTGCTGCACAATGTCTTTGAGCCGGGCTCGCTTATGGAGTTTAACTCTGAAATTGAAGCCGGCACGCCGCTGGCCGTGGACGGTTTTGACGTCAAACTGGCCGAGGCCAAAAAGAAAACCGGCCTTTCCAGCGGCTGTCTGACCTTTGAAGCCAAAATCGGAGGGACCAAGCTCATTGTGGCTACCTTTATCGCCAACTTCAGGGGCGGCTCCGTGGGCGTGGCCGAAGGCGAAAAATTCATTCTGGCCGCAGAGCGCGCCCAGCGCAAGCGTTATCCCTTCCTGGCCTATGTGCACGGCACCGCCGGCATCCGCATTCAGGAAGGCACGAGCGGCGTCATTCAAATGCCGCGCTGCACCATGGCCGTACGCCGCTACCTGGACGCCGGGGGCCTTTACCTCGTGCTCTACGATACCAACTCCTACGCCGGCCCTGTGGCCAGCTTTTTAGGCTGCTCCCCCTACCAGTTCGCGGTGCGCTCGTCCAATATCGGCTTTGCCGGTCCGGGCGTGATCAAAGAAACCACAGGCATGGATATTCCGCCCGACTACCACAGCTGCTTCCGGGCTCTGGCGCGCGGACACATCCAGGGCATTTGGGACCGCAGGCAAATCCGCTCCAACTTGAGCCAGGCCCTCTTAACCATAGGCGGCCGCAACCTTTACTATCGTTAAGACGGCTGACCGCCAAAACATTTTAAGGATACGCTCGTGCTGGATATAAGCAAACTTCTTGAAGAGATAAAACAGTCGCCTTACGATGAAATTATCGTAAGCTCACCTCATTCCGGCGTGCTCACTTTCGCGAACATAAAAGAGGGCGATAAAGTCACGGGCCGCACCGGCGCCTGGCAGGAAAAGCCCGGCACCGCGCTGGCCACCCTGGAACGGGAACGCAACCCCAGGTCCGTGGAATGCCAGGATAAAGGCGAAATTAAAGAGCTGCACCGCGAACTTGACGGCCGATTTGTGGAAGCGGGCACGCCCATTGCCGTAATTCGCCACTTTTTGTCTAAAGACGAAGTGTTGCGCATTATCCTCAAACAGGCCCTGTACCTGTTTGCCGCCCCGGAACGGGCCAAGTACTATTTTGCGCCGGATGCGGACAAAAAAATCCGGGCCTCCGGGCACAAGGCCGTGCATGTGAAAGACGGCATGGAGCTTTTGATCATGTCGCGCATGAAGCGGGAAGCCCAGCTCAACTATAGCGGACCGGAAGGCGTGATCTTCAGCATATTTTTTGAAATGGGCCAGAGCGTGGACGCCGGCGAACCGCTGCTGGGCATCTGCCCGGCCGAGCAGTTGGCCCTGGTCGAAGACGTGGTCATCCGCGTCCAGACCGAGTGGGAAGAACGGGATTAGAGTATTTTAACTTCGAAAAAGTTAAAATACTCTGGCGGATGCGCCGGCAGACGCCCGCAAGCGGGCAGCGCAGCGTGCCTTTCGTTCAGACCGCTTCGGCCTGAATGTGTAATATAAAGGCTGTGCTTTTTGCATTTTAATATTACATATGATGTGGTCTTTCAAAGTTAAAGTGCTCTAATACGAGCGCGCCGGGGAGGGTGCAGTATGTTGAATAAAGTGATGTTGATCGGCCATTTGGGCAAGGATCCGGAGCTGAAGTACGGCTCCAGCGGCAATCCGGTGTGCACCATGACCCTGGCCACAGATGAAGGCTATACCGATAAAGACGGCAACAAAGTGGACCGCGTGGAATGGCACCGCATTGTGGCCTACCAGCGCCTGGCCGAAACCTGCGGCCAATATCTGCAAAAAGGCCGCCTGGTTTATGTGGAGGGCAAGCTGCAAACCCGCAAATGGCAGGATCAGAACGGCCAGGACCGCTACACCACCGAAGTGGTGGCCAACCGCGTCCAATTCCTGGGCCGCAAGGGCGACTCCGCAGACAACCGGGACGACTCTTACGCCGCTCCGGCCGCCCGCCAGCCC
>CBDTYX010000209.1:0-3836 GCA_965364745.1 uncultured Desulfovibrionaceae bacterium
CATCAGACCCATAATGATGGCCAGCACCACGATGCTGCCCTCGCACATCCCCTGCAGCCAGCCGGTCAGGTTAGCGGTCAGCGCGCCAACCGGCTCGCCAACCACCTGATCGCCCAGGGCGCCGGCCACAATTTCCGCGGCCGAGGCCGAGCCGGAGTTGATGAGCACGACCACGGGGGCGGTGATGTCGGAAGCCTGGGCTCTGGCCTTGAACTCCTGGTTGTTTTCGGGGTTGCGGCCGCGCATGGACACGATCATGCCGTCGCGCAGGAACATGTCGGACACGTTGACGGCCTGGCCGAGCAGCCCGCCGGGGTTGTTGCGCATATCGAGCACAATGCCTTTAAGTTCTCCGGCTTTGGCGATGTCGCGCAGGGCCTGGGACAGCTCGGTGGTGGTGCGCTCGGAGAACTGGGTCAGGCGGATCCAGTAATAACCGGGCTCAAGCTCGCGCGATTTGACGCTGATGACCGGAATGATGTCGCGGGTGAGGGTTACGGTGTGGGCGGCGGTGTCGCCTTTGCTGAAGATGAGCATTTCCACCGGGGTGCCTTTGGGGCCGCGAATGACGCGCACGGCATCGGAAGCGGTCATGCCCTTGGTGGGCTGGCCGTCCACGGCGAGAATGAGGTCGCCGCTTTTCAGGCCCGCCCGGTCGCCGGGGGTGTCGTCAATGGGGGCCACGATCATGAGCTGGCCGTTTTCGTTGTTGGTGATTTCAATGCCCACGCCGTAAAATTCGCCGGAGGTGACTTCCTGGAGGCTTTTGTAGTCTTCGGCGTTAAGGTAGACCGAGTGCGGGTCGAGGGATTGCAGCATGCCGTTGAGCGCGCCCTCGATGGCTTCTTTGCGGTCCACTTCCTTAACGTAGCTGGTTTCGACCAGGTCGAGCACCTGGACGAAGCGCTTGAGGGGATCGTATTTTTCGTCGCCGGGACCGGCCAGGCTCGGCTGCGCGGCGCTGACGGCGAGTAGGACTATTAAGGCGATAACCGCCCATAATTTACGTTGCATTATAATAAAACCTCCATAGCCCGGATCAGTTTGCTGTTTTATTTTAAAACGCCGCCACAAAAAAAGGCGCGGCTTCGCGCTTGTTTCGCGCCGGCATCCGGTTGGTTTTTAATTCAAAAAGACATTTGGCTTGATTACAGGCCTTTTGTCCAATCATTTTTTGCTCTGGCCGCGAGTTTTTCCGGCGGACTTTATCTCCCCATCTTTCACCCTATCAGGGTCAAGGAAAGGGAGGGGTCCGGGGAGGGAAAACCGTCAGGGGCTTAGCTCCTGGCGGTTTTCCCGCCCCGGCGGCCTTAACTCCTCAGTTCTTCGAAAGCCAAGCTTCAGGATTAACGGCTTTTTCGTGAGAACGCAATTCAAAATATAAACCCGGGCCTCCGGCGGGCGGATAGTGCCCGGCCTTGCCCAGGACGGCGCCTTGTTTCACTTCCTGGCCCACCTTGTAAGGCGAGCCGGTCAGGTGGGCGTAAACCGTATAGTATTGTTTGGGGTGCATGAGCACCACCACGTAGCCCAGGCCGCGCAGGACGTCGCTGTGCACCACTTTGCCCCAGGCCACGGCTTTGACTTCGGAAGCGCCGGACAGGGAAAGGCCGATGCCGCGCACCGGGGGCGAGGCGTCGGGCGCGTAGCGCACCACCACCTTGCCCTTGGCCGGCCAGGGGGTTTTGCCTTTGGCGATGCCGCCCGTGCCGGAACCTGAACCGGCGTCTTTTCCGGAGGAGCTTTGCGTGTCTTTGGCGGCTGCGGCCACGGTTTGCGGTTTGCCGCCGCTTTTTTCCGCGGTTTGAGGTTTGGTTTGCGCGGTTTCGGCCTTGGCGGCCTCGGCCTTGGCGGCTTCGGCGCGGGCGTTTTCGGCCCTGGCGGCTTCAGCGGCGGCGAGTTCGGCCTCGCTGATTTCCATTTGCACGTTAAGGCTTTCAATGGTCTCGTTAATGCCTACCAGGGTGGATTCGAGGTCCTGCTTTTCCTGGCGCACGGCGGCGAGTTCCTGGTTGAATTTGAGCGAATCGGCGAGCAAAGCGTCTTTATCGGCTCTGATGGCGGCCACCTGGTCGCGCAGCTCGCGCGAGAGCACCTGGCGCCGGGAAAGGTTGCTGGAGAGCGCGGATTCGTTTTCTTTGAGCAGGGCCTGCTTTTCAGCGATGCTGCGCATGATTTCCGCTGTCCACACATATTCGCGCTCGGCGTCGCTCCACAAGACGCCGTCGCGCATGCCCACGCTTTCCTGCAGGTTGTGCACGGGCCAAAGGAAGGCGAGCAGGGCCAGAAGTTCGGTTTCGGTTTGCGTTTTGGCGGCGGCGAGCACGTCGTAGGCGCGCAGGTTGTCCTCTTGGGCGCTTTCCAAAATTTCCAGTTCGGACTCCCGCTTGGCAAGATCGCGCTCCAGCTTGGCGATGCGGTCTTCGGCCGCGGCCAGGTCGGCGTTGAGCTTGCGCTCGCGGTCGGTGAGCTTGGACAGCCCGGCTTTGCCTGCGGCGGCTTTGCCTTTGGCCTCGGAGATGGCTCTTTCGATCTCTTTGGGCTTGGGCGTGTCGGCCCCTGCGGGCGGCGGCAAAACCAGGGCGGCCAGAAGCAGCAGCAGGCAGAGGACGCGCGGGCGCGGGAGGAGGGATTTGGCGGGAGCTTGGTTCATAATTAAAGGTTGAATCTATAAAAAACCGCCCAGGGGGCAGGTTTTGCAGATCGTTTTGCCTTTGCGGCACCAGTTTTTGGCCACGCGGACGAGAAGGGCGTGGTATTCGTTATACACGGCCGTATCGGGCGGCAGGGCGGCCATAAACATCTCGCGCAGCTCGGCGTAGCCGATATTTTCCGGGACGAGGCCGTGCCGGGCGAAGATGCGCCGAGTGTAAGCGTCGACCACAAAGCTGGGCAGGCCTACAGCGTAGCACAAAATGCAGTCCGCGGTCTCCGGGCCGATGCCGCTGACGGCCAAAAGCTCGGCGCGCAGGGCCGTTAAATCGCGGCCGCGCAGGGCGGTCAGGTCGTAATTGCAGGCGCTTTGCAGCCAGGCGAGCAAATTGCGCAGGCGCCGCGCCTTGACCCGGAAAAAACCGGCCGGGCGGATGAGCTCGGCGAGCTCGGCTTCGGGCAGGGCGTGCAGGGCGCGGGCTTCAAGGCAGCCAGCCTCGCGCAGCCGGGCAACCGCTTTTTCCGCATTGCCCCAGGCCGTGTTTTGCGTAAGCACCGCGCCCACCGCGACTTCAAAATCAGAATCCGCCGGCCACCAGTCGCTGGGGCCCAAAGCGCCGCGCATGGCGGCGAACATGTCTTCCAGCAACTTGCGGCCGGGGGGGATGGTCATGCTGATATTTTAATTTAAATTCGTCCGGGACCGCAAAATTGCCGCGCCCGCTATTTACTTTCCTCGGGCTTTTGTTCGCCGAAGTTCGGCCAGGACCAGGTCCAGGGGAACTTGGCGACAGCTTCATCAAACTCCTTTTGCAGGGAGGCGAAGATGTCTTTGACCGACTCAATGCTGTTGACGAGGTGGGCGTTGATGCCGGTAAAGGCGAAGCCCTTGTCCAGGTTGCCGCGCTTGGCGTTGAGCAGGGCGGCGGCGATGCAGTAGGGGCTTTTCTCCACCTCGCAGCTTTTGATGCACTGGAAGATGCACTTGAAGGGCTTGCGCAGCCCTGCGGTCACGGATTCGAGGAAGGCGTTGTTGATGGCCCGGCCGGGCATGCCCACCGGGCTTTTGATAATGGTTACGTCTTCTGCTTTGGCGTTGACGAACGCCTCTTTGAAGCGGATATCGGCATCGCACTCGTGGGTGGCCACAAAGCGGGTGCCCATTTGCACCCCGGCCGCGCCCA
>CBDTYX010000210.1:0-3826 GCA_965364745.1 uncultured Desulfovibrionaceae bacterium
CTATTTTTTGCCGCTCCAGAATGGCCTGGCGAATTTTCCCCAAGGAATCTTCCAAGGCCTGGTTAAGCTTGGCATCGGATTTGTTGCGCTGGGCCACTTCCTGAGAAAGGGTGCTCAGGGCGGATTTTAAGTTTTCCGGGGACAACTGCTTGTCTTCGCCGGCAAACAGCTTGTTCAGAATATCGCGTTGCTGGCCGTTCAAGCGGAAAGCGCGTCCAAGCACGTCTATTTCAGCTGCGGACACGTCAATGGCTTCTTCGGGATTCATTGCGGACAGGCGCTGGGCAATGGCCACCCAAATATTGATGTCTCCGCCGCCTTCCAGGTGCGCCACGGCCGCCGCCGCGTCGTCTTCGCTAAAGCCCAGCTTACGCAAAAACATATTCAGCTGCTGGCGGTCGCCGTCGCTTAACGCGAAAGCGGGCTTGCCGTCGGCATCTTTAAGGTCGCTCTTGCGCAGGGCTTCGGCCACGGAGCGGGGGGTAATGGGGTCGCCGGAGTTCAGGAGTTCTTTGAGCCGCGCCAGGCGGTCGTCGCTGATGCCCTGTTCCGAAAGCTGATTCATGAGCCCGAGCACATCTTCGCGAGAAAGGTTGAAGCTTTCGGACACCGCCGGGGTATTGCTTGCCGCCACGGGGTCTCTATCGCTCTGGGTGGAGACATGGTCGGCAAACACCTCGGCAAAATCCGCGCCTTGGGATTTGACGTAGGAAGTCTTGGCGCTTTCAGCGCTTCCCAGGATGTCTTCGGATATGGGCAAAAATTTCATGGTTCACACTCCTTGGCCCCTTATATTCAAAGAGTGTTCCAATTATGATTTATAAACAATTTCAATATATTATGTAAAAAAGATGTTTGCCGAAACAGGGAAAAAAAGTCCGCCCGGGATTATTTTTCCGCTTTTTGCCAAAGCGCGGTTGATTCGTGCATTTGGAAATACCAGGCGTAAATGGAGGGGGTATGGATGGGTAAAGAATTTAACATCCGCAAGGCCAGCAGATTATAGTTTCTGGCCGAGGCGGCTTTTAGTCCCAAATTCCAGAGCGGCGCTGCGGATTTTATGGTTCAGCGCGTTTTTTTCACCAGCAGCTCCCAAGAACTGGAAACAAGCGCCGGGTTACTCAGCCCAGAAATTCGCGCAGGCTTTCGGTCAGTTGCAGCGCTTTGGCATAGGCATCTGATCCGTAGTTGCCGTTTTGCAGCAGCATGTGAATATAGCCGGTCAAAGGGCGCAGCAGCGGGGGGGAAGTTTTCCAAAAATCAGGGGACAGGGGGGCCGGGCGACGCTTGAATCCCCACGCCAGATCGGCCTGCAGCCTAAGGCCGGCTTCGTGAAAGGATTTATTCAACTGCGGCAGGGTCTGATGCAGGCGATCACGCGCCGCATACAGCGTGGAGTTATCCCACAGGCCCAGGCTGTAAGCGAAGAAGGCCTGCCAGAAGCGGTCCAGGATAAGGCGCGGACGTTGCGTACCGATAGCGACGGCCTGGGGATCTTCTTTGTTAAGCGGGGCGAGGTCATACAGACCTTGGTAGCGGTCGGTTACAAAAATTTCTTGACCGGGCAGAGTCAGTTTGCCCAGGCGGCTTAAGTCCGGCGCATTATTTAGTTCAGCGGCTTTTGAGTTATGGTCGAGCATGGTCTTGATAAGCGAGGCCGTGCGCGAGGCGGAAAACGACTCGCGGCAGAAGACGCTGGGTCTGGTGCACTGCCAGCAGCCTTCACAGGAAACGGTGGAGCGCAAGACCAGATGTCCCGGCTGATAGGGGCCTGTTTCCCAGGCATTGACCGGGCCGAGGCTTAAATTGAGTACCGGCAGGCCCAACCAGGCCGCCAGATGCATCGGACCCGTATCGGGGGTGACCAAGAGGCGCAGGTTGTCCATAAAAGCCACCAGCCCCGGCAAGTCAAATCGTCCGCAGAGGTTCAGCGCCGGCACCCCGGCCAGGCGAGCGACTTCGTTGCCCAAAGGACGCTCCATTTGACCGCCTAAAAGTACTGGGCTTAAGCTCAATTTGAGCAGCCGCCGTGTCAGATCGGCCCAAAATGGGGCTTCCGGGCGTTTATCCGCCTCGCTGGCGCCCAAAAACAAGCCCACCCGATCCCCTCTGGCTTTCAGAGGTTGGGGCTGCTGCCAGCCTATATCCGCCCATTGTTTATAAGGTATAATGTCCAGAGCATTAAGATCGGCCCAATGGAAAAGATTGTGGCGGTTATTGTGGGTAAGGCTGGCTCTGTAAAGCTGCCAGTCGCCGGCGATATGCATTTCGCCGTCAGCTGAAGAGTAGGGGCCAAACCAAGTTTCGCAATGGATATGTTGGCGCAACGCCGCGGCTTCAGAGCGGTGGCTTAAATTAAGCACCATGTGAAAGGCGCCGCCGTGCATGCGGCGCATGGCTTGGGAAGGAAAGAAGGTAACGCCGGGGGCAACGGGCAGCAGGCCTTTGAAAAAATTTTCTTCGCCCACCATCCAGACCGGGTGCTTGGGAAATTTGCGCAGCAGCCACAAAGCCAGCGGAAAGGAAAGAATCAAATCTCCCATGCGCTGCATCTGCAAAATGAGAATAGGCGGTGCGGCGGTCATGATTTTCCGTAAACCTCGCGCATGCGGGCGATGATGGTTTGCAGACGATGGGCGTAGGTGTGTTCGGCCAGCACCCGTTTGCGGGCGGCGGCGGCAACACGGGCGCGCGCTTCCGGGTGGGCGAGATAATATTTTATCAGCTCCGGAACTTCTTCAGGCGCGCGATAAAAAACCACTTCTTTTTCAGGCTCAAACAAATCATCCATCTGGGCGCGCCAGTCTGTGAGCACAAAAGCGCCGGCCGCCGGCACATCAAAGACGCGCTGGTTTACCGCACCTTTCATCTGGGCGCTGGTACAGTTGAAGTTGATGTCGGACAGCGGATAGAAAAACGGCAAGTCCGTGTAATAACTCAGCTCCGGGTGCAGGCGCACGCCGGGTGGGGCAGCGGGGAAGGTCAGTCGCCAGCCTTTATCGCCGACAAGCAGAGGAGTGAACTCCAAAATGGGCTTAAGACAGGCCGCCCGATATTGACGCGTGGCTTCCCAGGTAATCATGGTTTCAAAGGCAAGACGCCGCTCCATGCTGCCCAGTCGCTCGTAGGCGGACATAAGTTCCGGGTGGTGAGCGGTCAGGTAGGCGTAAACTGAGCGCTCGGGGTGTGCGGCGAATCCGGCGGCGATTTGTTTATAGGCCAGCAGCAGGGGTTTGGAAGGTTTGGCCGCTTTCATGCGTTGGGCCACTTTATAGACCATGGAGTTGCCCACAAAAGAAACCGGCGCTTTCCACTCGCTTGGGGCTGTGAAGCGTCCGGCTCGGGCCGCCGCTCGGGCGGCTTCATAGCGGGCCGGCGTGGCGGCCAGCGGCAGGTAGAAGACGTGATGAAAGCCTTCGCCTTTAAGGGAGGAAACATTGTCCGCATCCCAGGTGAAGATGGATAGCCAGGGGTTCTTAAGTCCGGCGTATTGAAAGAGAATAAGGTGGGGGTTGTCTACAAACCAGGAGGCCAGGGGCAGCTCGAGGCGTTCCAGCAGTTCTGTAAAGACGCCCTCTCTGTCCACCCCCAGGTGATTTATGGTCAAAGCAAAGTCAGGCTTAAATTCCAGCACGGCTTTAAGCAGATTTTCCACAAATTCGGCCTGACCCATCTCATCATTTTCAATATGTAAAAGGTAGTGCGGTAAATTTAAATTTTTGCAGGCATCGACCACTTCGCCCATCAGAAAATACCGACTGGTGATCAGTAAAATGCGCGGCGCGGCTTCTTTGAATTTTGGATAGCGGATTTTGCCCCAAAAATC
>CBDTYX010000211.1:0-3803 GCA_965364745.1 uncultured Desulfovibrionaceae bacterium
GCTGGTTTCTGCTGCAGCTGCATCATTGCCGCCGCTTTCCGCCACGCGATTGCGTTGCGAATCCGCGCTGGTGGACGCCTCTATGACCTGCGTGGACAAGTTTTGCGTAGCTGCGGATAGTTGCGTCACCACACCGTCCACCTGACCGGCGGCCTCCAACAGGGTCTGCTGTCCTGCTTCAGCCTTGGCCAGAGCCGCTTGAGCGCTACGGGTGGCTTCTTCTGCCGCGCGGCTTTGCGCTTCAGCTTCCCGGCTCATTTTTTCCGCTTCCAAAATACGTCCCTTCAAGTTCGCGACCATGCGGCCTAAGGCCCCGGCAAGCACACCCAGTTCATCTTTCCGGTTGGAGGTATAGCTCTGGTCAAGATCGCCATTGGCCACAGTTTCCGCGTAGTTGACGCCTTCCCGCAGAGCCTTGACCATGCTGCTGATGACCAGAGAAATTATGATCGTGGCGAGAACAATGCCGGCCACGCCGATAATCATCAACATTTGAATGCTGGCTCTGCTTTCCGCAAAAATTTTATCTTTGGGCAAAGCCACGGCAAAAGTCCAAACACTGTGCCCATCAGTAGTTTTGATGCTATTGTAATAAGTCAGGACATCTTCATGAGTAAAAGGCGACTCGCTCTCTTCCACAATGTTACTGTGATTAAGCACCGCCGCGCGTTCAGCTTCGGTAAATTCTTCGCCCATGGGTTGTCCGATCAGTTTTTTATCGGGTGCGGCCACAACCAGGCCTTCACCGTTAAACAACATCACATAGCCGGTTTCATAAGGGTGCAGTTCTGCCAAACCAGATTGAATTCTATCCATGCTTATGTCCGCACCCACAACACCCAAGGCCTTGCCGTCCACAATAATGGGCACGGCCACAGAAACCATGAGCTGGTTGATAGTGTCGTCGGTATAGGCCGGGAAGGCGGGGGTTTTATTGTTCAAGGCCTCAGTGTAGTAAGGTTCCTCGCGTTGGGCGTCGTCGCCGCTCAAGGGCACGATTTTATCATCTTCGCGTACCCAGTAAAGGTTAATGGCTCCGCTTTCCGTGGCGAAAATCTGAATCAGATCATCTGGAGCGATGGCGCTCGCATCCGCAGGGCGGGCCGCCGCAATGGTCTGGTCAAGATCATCAAAAGCGTCCGGCTCCCAAAGAGTCCAGACACCCAAATAGTCCGGATTGCCCTCTATTTCCCGCTTAAGGGAAATGAAAATTTCATTACGATCAGCGTTGCCTGTAGCCGCATTCGTGGACAGCTGCCTGGCGACAGCTGAAATTGCGCCGTAAGTTTCATTTAAAGAATCTGTGAAGTGCACCACCTGCTTGGAAGAAATGGCTTCGGCTTCGGACCGGATTTCGCTTTGTGCGGAAGTCTGCAAAGAATTATAGGAAAAGGCGATCATGCCCAGAATCAGCAGAATCAGGACAGGAACCAACGACAAAATCATTTTTGGACGCAAGCTCATACGCTTCCCCCGGTTAGTTTTGAGGCAACTATTTGAATGGTTCAGCAGCTCCGGTTGCCTTATCAATTTTTTTTATTAAATAATTTATAGCGCTTACCGCCATGCGACTTTTAATATGTGCACACTTTTTCTATAATACTCCAACTATTCATTTTATGTCAACGTCGCCAAAGGTTACAGCCATTTTTTACGTCTTTTTTTATGTGATTTTCCCGTTTGTCCGCTGGATACGCAATAAACTCTTTTTTGCAGCTCCCCTTAGGTTTACACGAATTTCCCGGCAATTAAATTTCACCCGAAGGTATTGTTTTCCAAACAAATAAAAATTATGTATTGAAAAATACGCGACGCGACACAAGTGCTGCTTTAGGCTGTATGCCGGACAACTTCGCTAAGCTTTCATCTCGCGGAACAAGCCATATGCCTACTGCTCAATATTCAGCAATTTCCCGGAACCAAACAAACCGTAAACTGCGCATAATCCAGGTGGTTAATGTCCGCTGGCTCAATGCTACCGCCTGGTACGGCTTATGGCTGGCAAAGCTCTTGCGCGAAGCCGGACACGATTGCCGCGTAGCGGCCCTGCCCCACACCGACACCTGGCGCAAGGCTGAAGCTTGGGGCTTTGCCCCCCTGGACCTGGGGTTAAACAGCGGCAACCCGGCGCGCATTGCCGCCGCGTATGCAAGACTGCGCCGCCTGTGCCGCGAATACGCCCCCCAGGTGGTCAACTGCCACCGCGGGGAAGGCTTTTTTATGTGGGCCCTTTTGCGCAAACAGCTAAACAGCTTTGCGCTGATCCGCACCCGTGGCGATCAGCGTTTGCCCCGTCGTGATTTTTTCAACAAATGGCTGCACAACAACGCCGCCGACGCCGTCATCTCCACCAATACGCCCATGACCCGCTACTTTGCAGAGCATATGGCTACCCCCCCAGAACATATCCACACCATTCTGGGCGGCGTGGATCAAACGCTGTTTCAATTTGACCAACTGGGACGAAATGCCGTCCGCCAAGAATTCGGTTTTACGGATAATGAAACTGTGGTCGGCCTGCTCGGCCGCCTGGATAGGGTCAAAGACCAGCGCGGGGCAATTGAGGCCTGCGCGATTTTACGCCGGGCCGGACGCCAGGTGCGGCTTATGCTGCTCGGCGAGGGTACATCCAATATCTCGCGCGCGGCGGTTGAAAGCTGGATCGCCGAAGCCGGATTAAGCGGATTGGCCGTGGTCACCGGCCGGCGCGAGGATGTGCCCGCCTGTATTTCAGCCATGGATGTCGGGGTGGTGCCTTCTCTGGGGTCGGAAACCATCGCCCGCGCCGCCTTGGAAATTATGGCCTGCGGCCGGCCGCTCATCGGAGCCACTGTGGGGGTAATGCCCGACCTTTTGCCGGCCGAAGGTTTGTTCGCGCCGGGAAACCCCTCAGCCATGGCCGAAAAGATCGCCAAAATCATAAATGACCCCACTTTTGCGGCAAGCTTGCTGGCGGATGCCGCTAAACGCATGCCGAGTTTAAGCGGTCCGGCCTTTATGGAAAAAACCTTACAGGTATACCAACAGGCTGTATCCGCGGCCGGCATACCGCTTTAACGCCTTACCGGCCCGCAAACTCATAAAGGAAAAACCATGCGCAAATTTCGTGTTTTTACAGCGATTCTGGCCGTCCTTTTAGCCGCGACAACACTTTTCGGCTGCGGAGCGAACCGCCGCTCCGACCATGGAGATCCTCACGCCGGGGAAGTTAGAATTAAGGGGCAAGTGGATGGCGGCGTGGGAAGTTCGCACGGTCTTGGCGGCAAAAGCGATTAAAATCACCAAAGTATTCCAGGCAGGGCAAAATTATGAGCATTATCGTCCCTATCTTCATGGCCGCGTTGATCGGAATTTTCCTCACCGTGCAAACCGGCGTGAATATGCAGTTGCAGCAAAACTGGGCCCTGGCCGCCGCGCCGGCCGCCCTGGCCAGCTTAAGCATCGGCGCGTTGACCACTCTTGCCTATATTCTCATCACCCGTACGCCCATTCCACCTCTGCCGGGGCAAACCTCCATCTGGCACTGGTCGGGCGGAGTGTTGGGCTCATATACGGTTATAGCTATGATCCTGCTTGCGCCGCGTCTGGGCATGGGCACTTTGACCGCAGTGGTTCTGGCCGCGCAATTGGGCTCCGCGCTCGTGCTCGACCACTATGGACTTATCGGCTTTGCAGTGCGCGACTTCACCTGGCAACGCCTGGTCGGCCTTGCGCTGATGATCGGCGGCGTGGTGATGATTCAGAAATATTAGAGCATTTCACACTTGAAATGCTCTGGCGGATGCGCAGCAGACGCCCGCAAG
>CBDTYX010000212.1:0-3797 GCA_965364745.1 uncultured Desulfovibrionaceae bacterium
TTATCAGCCACTTGCAGTGAAGATTCAACCTGGATCATATCTTATCCCCTACACGGCCTTTTCCACAATGGACACGAGGTGCCAGCGCTTGGAGGCGGACATAGGCCGATATTCGATGATCTTGACCTTGTCCCCCACCGAGCAGGCGTTCTCGGGATCGTGGGCTGTAAATTTCTTGCTGCGGCGGATATACTTTTTCAGCAACGGATGCATTTCCTGACTGACCACGGAAACCACAATGGTCTTGTCGTTGCGGTTGCTGACCACCATGCCTTCCAGGACTCTGCCTTTTTTATGCAGGATAGCGTTATTCATGCTACGCTCCCTTCTTCTCTTGCAATATGGTCAAAATCTGCGCCACTTCACGCTTGGTGTTCGGCAAAGAAGCGGTCTTCTCAAGCTGGCCGGTGGCATGCTTAAAACGCAGATTCATCAGCGCCTCGCGGGAAGAGACAAGCCTCGCCTCAAGATCCGCCGCGGACATTTTTCTCAGTTCAGCAATCTTCATGCTACACCTCTTCCTTGACCACGATCATGGTCTTGACCGGGAGCTTGTGCGCAGCACGGGTCAGCGCTTCCTTGGCCATTTCCAGGGTCACGCCGTCAACCTCGTAAAGCACGCGGCCCGGCTTCACCGGAGCCACCCAACCGCAAGGCGCGCCCTTACCGGAACCCTGCCGGGTTTCCAGGGGCTTGGCGGTAATGGGGTGATCGGGAAACACGCGAATCCAAACTTTACCCACACGCTTGATATGCCGCATCACCGCGATACGAGCGGCTTCTATCTGCTGGGAGCTGAGCTTGCCGTGTTCCAGGCACTTCAGCCCCACGCTGCCGAAAGTCACGGTATTGCCGCGCAAGGCCTTGCCTTTGAGGCGGCCTTTCTGGCTCTTGCGGTACTTTGTTTTCTTAGGAGCTAACATCGTTATTCTACCTCGTTGTCCAGGATTTCACCTTTGTAAATCCAGACCTTCACGCCGATAATGCCGTAAGAGGTGTGCGCTTCGGCATAACCGTAGTCAATATCCGCCCGCAGAGTCTGCAGCGGCACGCGGCCGTCGCGATACCATTCGCTGCGGGCGATTTCCGCGCCGGCCAGGCGTCCGGAACAGGCCACTTTAATGCCCTCGGCGCCGAACTTGCGGGAAATGGTCACGGTCCGTTTCATGGCCCGGCGGAAAGCCACCCGGCGTTCCAACTGCATGGCGATGTTTTCGGCCACCAGCTGGGATTCCAGCTCCGGACGGCGAATTTCATTGACTTCAATGGCGAATTCGCGCCCGAACCGCTGCTTGAGATCGGCCCGTAATTTTTCAATTTCCACGCCCTTGCGGCCGATAACAATGCCGGGACGGGCCGTGGACAAAATCAACCGCACCTTGGGGCCGTGGCGCTCAATCTCGATCTTGGACAAACCGGCGTTGAACAGGAGCTTTTTGATGAAGATCCTGATCTTGTGGTCTTCAAACACATACGCCGGATAGTCTTTCTTGCTGTACCAGCGAGACTGCCAATTCTTGTTGTACCCCAGGCGGAATCCAAAAGGATGTACTTTCTGACCCATATTAAGTTCCTACCTAACCTTCCAATATCACGGTGATGTGACTGGTGCGCTTGATGATTCTGTGCGCCCGGCCCTGCGAGCGCGGGTTGAACCGCTTCCACACCGGGCCGTCTTCAATAACCACCTGCTTGACCTTCATGGCGTCCACATCGCCCCCGGCCTGCTGAGCATTGGCCAGGGCCGAATGCATCACCTTATAAATAAGGTCGGCCGCCTTCTTGGGCGTAAAGCGCAAGACGTTGAGCGCGTCTTCCACAGGCAAGCCGTTCACGTTTCTAGCCACGAGCCTCGCCTTACGCGGTGAAATACGAATATATCTGCCGATAGCTTTGGATTCCATAGCTTGCCTCGTTTATTTCTTTACGGCCTTGGTTTTTTTGTCGCCGGCATGGCCGTGGAACGTGCGCGTGGGCGAAAACTCGCCCAGCTTGTGCCCGACCATGTTTTCGGTAACAAAAACCGGAACGAACTTTTTGCCGTTATGCACCGCAAAAGTAAGCCCTACCATTTCCGGCAGAACCGTGGAGCGGCGAGACCAGGTTTTGATCACGCGGCGGTCGCTGTTGGCAACGGCCATCTCCACCTTCTTTTCCAAATGCTGGTCCACGAAAGGACCTTTCTTTAAAGACCTAGGCATTGCTCACTCTCCTACTTCTGCCCACGACGGTTGATAATCAGCTTGCCGGAAGGCTTCTTCCGGTCGCGAGTCTTAAAGCCCCTGGTAGGCATGCCCCAAGGCGACACCGGATGGCGGCCGCCCGAGCTTCTGCCTTCACCGCCGCCCAAGGGGTGGTCGATGGGGTTCATGGCCACGCCGCGCACCTGAGGACGGCGGCCCAACCAACGGTTGCGGCCGGCCTTGCCGAGGTTGATGCCTTCGTGGGTGATGTTGCCCACCTGGCCCACGGTAGCCACGCAAGAGGCCAGCACTTTGCGCACTTCACCCGAAGGCATGCGCAGGAGCGCGTAAGCGCCTTCCTTGGCGATAAGCTGCGCGTAAGCGCCTGCGGCGCGGCAGAACTGGCCTCCCCGGCCCGGATACAGCTCCACGTTGTGGATGACCGTACCCACGGGGATTTTGGCCATGGGCATGGCGTTGCCGGGCTTAATATCCGCGCCGTCGCCGGCGAGGACGGTATCGCCCTGATTCAGGCCCACCGGCGCCAGAATGTAGCGCTTCTCGCCGTCGGCATAGTGCAGAAGCGCTATGCGGGCGGTGCGGTTGGGGTCATATTCAATATGCGCCACCTTGGCCGGGATGCCCAGCTTGTTGCGCTTGAAATCGATCATGCGGTAATTGCGCTTATGGCCGGACCCGCGACGACGGCTGGTTATGCGGCCAAAATTGTTGCGGCCGCTGTTCTCCGGCTTGCCGGTGGTCAAAGACCGCTCGGGCCTTGCTCTGGTGATCTCCTCAAAGGTGGACACCGTCTGGCCGCGACGGCCGGGAGAAGTGGGTTTTAACAAACGCACGGACATGGCTATACTCCCTCAAAAAACTCGATTTTTTCGCCCGCGGCCAGGGTGACGTAAGCCTTCTTGTAACCGGGGATCTTGCCGGTGACCCGGCCGTGCTTGGTTCTGGCCACGGGTTTGTGCACAACCACGTTCACATCCCGTACCTTGACCTTAAAGGCTTTTTCCACGGCGCGCTGCACGTCGACTTTGTTGGCCCGCGCATCCACCAGAAAGGTGATCTGCCCGGAAGAATCCTTGAGCAGGGTCGTCTTTTCCGAGATGAGGGGCCGCAGCAGTACTTGTGTGTAATCCATAACCAGCCTTCCTTACTTAAGCCTGGCCTCAACCGGGGCCACCGCGCCCTCCAGCAGAATAAGCTGGGGGTGCTTTAAAATTTCATACACGCTGAGCTGGGCCGGAGTCATAATGGTGAGCCCTGGAATGTTGCGGGCGGAAAGCTCCACCTTTTCATTGGCTTCGGGCAGCACCAGGAGAGCCTTCTTAAGGCCCAGAGCGTCGGCGATTTTCACAAAATGCTTGGTCTTCACTTCCGGTAAATCAAAGGTGTTGATCACCATCAGATTTTCTTCCGCCAGGCGCGAAGACAGAGCCATGCGCAGAGCCAGAGCCCGCACCTTTTTGTTGACCTTGAACGAATAGTCGCGGGGCTTGGGGCCGAAGACTATGGCCCCGCCGCGCCAGATATTGGAGCGGCTCGTGCCCGCCCGGGCCCGGCCGGTGCCTTTTTGGCGCCAGGGCTTGATGCCGCCGCCGG